>JAJCZO010000125.1 GCA_029262355.1 Deltaproteobacteria bacterium | reverse complement strand
CGATCCCCGCGTTGCGAAAACTAGCGAGAGTGCCCGACTATCGCGTCGTTTTCGCGCCTTGGCCTCGGGTCGAAGGGACGCACCTGGCTCGGTCCGGAGCTTTTCAACAACCTGCTAGTGCCCGGCCGTCGACATAGCGTGAATGCCTTGCCGCCCCTCGACGTCCGTCGCCGCGTCTCGTCTCCTTGCGAAGATTTCCTATATTCCTGCGTCGCCGTTCCTCGCGACGAACGCCGATAGACGGCAACCCGTTAACCCTATGTCGACGGCGCTGCAGTAGTCGCAACCGGGCTGAAGCGCGTCGGGTTCCCAGCCCCGTTGGCTCCGAGCGGTGGCGTCGAGAGCGACGATGAGCTTACGCGCGACAGCGCGCTCGGGCTCCGGGCCGAGCCTTTGAACAGCTGCTAGCGCGGCGGACGCTGGTCAATCGTCCGCAGAACGTAAGCCCTTCGAAAGCCAGCGCTCTCGATGGGACGCAGCGACTCGAGTTCTCGAGGGGGCTCTAGCCACTTTCCCTCAGGGCGGGCTAGGACGGTTCTTTGGTCGCCGGGGCGGCCTTGGTCGCGTCGCTCGTGTCGGCGGAGGCTTCGTCTTCGGCCGGTTCGAGGAACGTGTGGAGGCCGCACTCGGTCTTGCCGCGGCCAGCCCAGCGACCGGCGCGCTCATCCTCCCCGGCCAGAATCGGGCGGGTGCAGGGGAAGCAGCCGATGCTGGCGTATCCCTGTTCGAAGAGCGGATGGGTCGGGATGTCGAACCGGGTCATGTACTCGTAGGTGTCTTTCGACGTCCAGTTCGCGAGCGGGTTCACCTTCACGATGTCGCCCTGGAGGCGCTCGACGATTTTCATGCCCGCACGGGTTCCGGCCTGATCGCGACGGCGACCGTTGATCCAGGCGCGCACGCCGCGGAGGGCGAGCTGGAGCGGCTCGACCTTGTTGATCTTGCAGCACAGATCGGGGTCGCGGTCGTGGAGATCGTCGCCGTACTTCTCGATGAACTCCGGACGTGGCATGGTCGAGGTCAGGTTCTTGATCGGGAGTCCGAAGCGGGAAACCAACTCGTCTCGGTAGGCCAGGGTCTCGGGAAAGTGGTAGCCCGTATCGATGAAGAGGATTGGCGTATCCGGAGCGACGTCGCGCAGCATGTGCGCGATCACGACGCCCTCGTGCTGAAAAGACATCGTCAGCACGGCATCCGGTGCGAAGGTGTCGCTGATCCAGCGAAGGATCTCCTGGGGAGGCGTGGTCTCGAAGATCTCGTTCCGGGAAGCCAGATCGAGTTCGTCGGCCGCCCCGTTGCCGGACTCAGCCATGCGGTCGGGCTACCACAGCCCCGGAACTGCGGCAATTATGGCGTTTTGTTGTCTGTTGGAGGGAGAGGTCGATGCGCGCGATCGGGCTGATGTCGGGGACGTCTCTGGACGGAATGGATGCCGCGTTGGTTCGCGTTCGACGCCCCCCTGGAGGCGCGGCAGGCACATATCGGGCGACTCTCGAGGCCTTCCGGACCCTCCCGTATCCGCCTTCGTTGCGCCGAATCGTGAGTGATATCGCACATGGAGAGGCGGTCGATGCTCGAACGCTGGCGGAGGCGGATCAGGGCGTCGCCACGTTGGGGGCGCGCGCAGCTGCGGCCGTGGCCCGCAAGGCCGATGTGCCCCTGGGGAGGATCGGTGTGATCGGAAGCCACGGTCAGACCGTTTTCCACGGACCTGCGCTGGACGCGGGGCGCTCGACGCTGCAGATCGGCTCGCCGGCGCGCATCGCGAATATTGCTGGCGTGACGACCGTCGGCGACTTTCGCACCGCCGACCTCGCGGCGGGAGGCTGCGGGGCGCCGCTCATGCCGATCGTGCACCGAATGCTCGCCGCGCACCCCGCACTTCGGCGCGCAATCCAAAACATTGGAGGAATCGGCAACGTCACCTGGCTCGCGCGTGGGGGGCGGAAGATGACGGCCTTCGACACGGGCCCCGGGGTGATGCTGATCGATCAGATGACGCGCGTCGTCTCCCGGGGGCAACAGCGCTTCGACCGCGGCGGACGAGTCGCGCGTCGGGGAAGGGTGGACGAGGAGCTGGTCTCCGAGCTCCTGCGCGACGGCTATTTCCGCCGCCGGCCGCCGAAGGCGACCGGTCGGGAGGCCTTCGGGGAACCGTTCGCGCGCACGTTCGAGGCTCGCGCGCGCGAACGAGGTTCGCGCGGGGCCGACCTCGTCGCGACCGCGACCGCGTTCACCGCGGCGTCGATCGCGGATCAGTACCGACGATTTCTTCTGCCGAAGCTCGGCCTCGACGAGGTCCTGCTCTCGGGTGGCGGGGCTCGGAATCCTGCGCTCGTCGCGATGCTTCAGGCCCGGCTGGGCGATGTTTCCGTTCGTCCGATCGAGTCGATCGGTGTCGACGGCGACGCGCTCGAGGCGGTTGGGTTTGCGATTCTCGCCGTCGCGGCACTCGATGGGGTGAGGTTTGATCTCTCCGGCGTCACCGGGGCGACGCGTCCGGTTCGGCTCGGGGTGATCGCGCGGCCGTAGTGCTCGCTCCTTGGAGGCGACGGGCCCTACGGCTCCACATGCGCGGCCACCGTATCGCCCGCTCGATGTCGGTTCGCCGCCGACAGCACCGCGCGGAACGACGCCGTCGTGATCGACTCGTGCATGCCGACGCCCCACTTGATGGTGCCATCCGCCCGGCGCGCCTCGACGTACGCAACGGCCCTCGCCTCGCTGCCGGAGGTGACCGCGTGCTCGCTGTAGTCGACGACGTCGAGGTCGAACCCGAGGTCCGTCTGCAGGCCAGCAACGAACGCCGAGATGGGCCCGTTCCCTTGTCCGGCCACGGTTCGGGCGGCCCCGTCGAGGAGGATCTGGGCCTCGACCCTCGAGCCGGCCTCGCCCGTCGTGGTTTCGTGCGACACGAGCGAGACGCTGGCGTCGGCCGCGAGGTACTCTCTGGAGAACGCGTCCCACATGTCCCGCGGGCCGATCTCGGTGCCGGTGTCCTCGGTGATGCCTTGGATCGTCCGCGAGAACTCGATCTGGAGACGCCGGGGAAGGTCGAGCCCGTGCTCGGCGTGCATGACGTAAGCGACGCCGCCTTTGCCCGATTGGCTGTTCACGCGGATCACCGCTTCGTAGTCGCGCCCCACATGCTTGGGGTCGATCGGCAAGTAGGGGACGCCCCACTCGCCGTATTCGGTGCCGAGGGCGAGGAGGCCCTTCTTGATCGCGTCCTGGTGACTGCCCGAGAACGAGGTGTACACGAGGTCCCCCGCGTAGGGGTGGCGCGGGTGCACGGGGAGTCGGTTGCAGTACTCGGCGACACGTCGAAGCGCGTCGATGTCGGAGATGTCGAGTTCGGGGTCGATGCCCTGGCTGAACAGGTTCATCGCCAAGTTCACGACGTCGACGTTGCCCGTGCGCTCTCCGTTGCCGAAGAGCGTGCCTTCGACGCGGTCGGCGCCGGCCATCACCCCGAATTCCGCCGCGGCGATGCCCGACCCGCGGTCGTTGTGCGGGTGGAGTGACAGGCACACGCAGTCTCGATCGCGGATGTTGCGGTGGAAGTACTCGATCGTATCCGCGTAGATGTTGGGCGTGTACATCTCGACGGTCGCGGGCAGATTCAAGATGATCGGCCAATCTGGGGTTGGCTGGATCACGTCCATCACCGCTTCGCAGATCTCGATCGCGTAGTGGGTCTCCGTTCCCGTGAAGCTCTCGGGCGAGTACTCGTACCGGACCTTGCTGCCGGGCAGGGTGCTCTCGAGGGAGCGGCAGTGCGTGGCCGCGTCGGTTGCAATGCGCGTGATACCTTCTTTTTCGAGGCCGAAGACGACACGCCGCTGAAGCACGGACGTGGAATTGTAGAAGTGGATGATCACGTCTCGCGCCCCGCGCACGCAGTCGTACGTGCGTTCGATCAGCTCCGGGCGGCACTGCACGAGCACCTGGATCGCCACGTGCCCGGGAATGCGGTCTTCTTCGATGAGTTGGCGGATGAAGTCGAAGTCGGGCTGACTGGCGGCGGGGAAGCCGACCTCGATCTGAGTGAAGCCCATCTCGACGACGGTCTCGAACATTCGGAGCTTTCGGACGGGGTCCATCGGTTCGATCAGTGCCTGGTTTCCGTCTCGCAGGTCGACGGAGCACCACAGGGGCGCGGCTTCGATGCGTCGGCTAGGCCAGGTGCGGTCTTCGAGCTCGACCTCGAGGGGGCGGAACGGTCGGTACTTCTCGAACGGCATCTTCTTGGTCGTCGGGCCTTGCGACATTTTCTCTTTCCTCTTGGACGACACCCCGCGGCGCCACCCGTCGATTCGCTCCGTGCGATGGGCTACCGTCGTGTCTTCACCGGTCATGGATAGATACGTCAAGAAGATCCTCGAAGCCCGTGTGTACGACGTTGCGACGGAGACCCCGCTAGAGGACGCTCCGCGGCTCTCGGCTCGGTTGGGAAATCGGGTTCTCCTCAAACGAGAAGACCTCCAGCCGGTGTTCTCGTTCAAGGTTCGGGGGGCATACAACAAGATGCAGGGACTGGCGCCGGCCGCGCGGGAACGGGGCGTGATCACGGCGTCTGCGGGGAATCACGCGCAGGGCGTCGCCCTGGCCGCGGGCCGTCTGGGCATCCGGGCCGTCATCGTCATGGGGCGCAATACGCCGCGGATCAAGGTGGATGCGGTCCGAGCCTACGGAGTCCGCGTTGTCCTGCACGGCGACACGTACGATGACGCGTCGGCTCACGCGCACGAGATCGCCGAGAAGCAGGGGATGACGTACGTCCATCCGTATGACGATCCGGACGTGATCGCGGGGCAGGGCACCATCGGTATGGAGATCCTGCGTCAGCACACGGACGTGATCGATGCGATCTTCGTGCCGGTGGGCGGCGGTGGCTTGATCGCCGGGATTGGCGCCTACGTGAAGTATCTTCGACCGGCGATCAAGGTCATCGGCGTCGAGGCGCAGGGTTCGGCGTGTCTTTCCGCCGCACTGGAGCGCGGGCGGCGCGTGCGCCTACCCGCCGATACGCTCGATCTCTTTGCCGATGGTGTGTCGGTCTCGCAGATCGGCCGCGTGACGTGGCCCGTGGTGCGCAGTGTCGTCGATGGTGTGGTGACCGTATCGACCGACGAGATCTGTGCGGCGATCAAAGACGTTTTCGAGGACACGCGCTCGATCCCGGAGCCGGCCGGCGCGCTGGGCGTCGCTGGCCTGAAGAAGTACGTTGAGCGCGACGGCCTCGCGAATCAGACCCTCGTCGCGATCGAGTCGGGTGCAAACATGGGCTTCGATCGCCTTCGTCACGTCTCCGAACGCGCCGAGCTGGGCGAGCGCCGCGAAGCGTTGCTCGGAGTGTCGATTCCGGAGGAACCCGGAAGCTTTCGACGCTTCTGCCGGGCGCTCGGCACCCGGCCCGTCACCGAGTTCAACTACCGCTACGCGGAGAACAGCGCGGCCCACGTGTTCGTCGGCGTCGGGATCGATCCCGAGACCGGTGATCGAACGTCGCTCGCCGCGGAGCTCACCCACGCGGGTTACTCGGTCGTAGACCTCACCGACGATGAAATGGCCGTTCTTCACGTTCGCCACATGGTGGGCGGCCGGGGCTTCGGCGTGAAAGACGAGCGCCTCTTTCGCTTCGAGTTTCCAGAACGCCAGGGCGCGCTGCTGCGCTTCCTCGAGGTTCTGAGTGACCGCTGGAACATCTCGCTCTTCCACTATAGAAACCACGGCGCCGACCATGGGCGCGTGCTGGCCGGTCTGCAGGTGAAGGGCCGCGACCGAACGAAGCTCGAGCAGTACCTGGGGCGGATTGGTTACCGGTGGTGGGACGAGACGGGGAACCCGGCGTATCGGTTGTTTCTGGGGTAGGGCGCTCGCTCACATGCAGTGCGTTCGTTGGCCTGCGGGGGCTGTGCAGGTGTGGCAGTCGCAGCAACCGGCGGTGGCGTCCAGCGAAGCGAGGCCGGTCGTTTCGATCCGGACCAGACATGTCCCGGGATCTTCGAGAGTGACGGTCAGTACCTCGCTGGCGTTGGGCACCGAAGAGTCGCACGTGAACGAGTCGAAGTTCTTCACGAGCTCGGCAGCGGTGCACTCGCCTGCCTGTCCGCCCGGAGACACCCTGATCGCGACCTGCCCGGCGTTGTCCGGGTTCTGACAGCTGTTGGGGTTGGGGCAATTGCGTGCTCCATCGCAGCGCCAGTACCAACCGTTGATCTGGAAGCCGATCTCGTAGGCGCCGAACAGCTGGGGGATGGGGACGAGCTTCGTCGTCGCGTAGGGCACGTCCACCGGCGTTTCGCCTTGGAAGAACGTGAGGGAGGGGCCGCTGCAAGACGAGAGCAGCTGCACTTGGTTGGCGACCTTCATCGGCCACGGTCGAGTGGCGATGTTGTTTCCGCCGCCGCCGCCGCCGCTCGAGCCGCGGAGGCCGCCGTCAGTGCCGTCACCGGAGTCGCCGCAGCCGGCGGCGGCGAGGGCCGATGAGACAGAGAGGAGCGCCACAAACACCACCTCGACCGCCCTGTTGCGACCGCGGGATCTCGCCGGATTGTGCAAGCTCAAGCTGTAGTCTCCTGTGGGATCTTCGTTGGTGGGTAATCGCCCGGTAGGCGTTGAAGAGAGCCGGCGATCCTGCAGCGGGAGGGCCGGCTTCGTCGTCATAGATTTCCCGCGTCCAGCAGTAGCTCGTCCGGGCGCAGTCCCTCGCGGATCTTCTCGGCTCCGTCGGCCATCGGGCGTGCGTTCACCGGCAGCCCGTAGCGCTCGAAGATCTGCGACAGAGCCTCGTGGTGCGCATCGATCGAGCTGCTGACCGAGAGGTAGCCGTGGTCGGCCGCCTGCTTTCGCTCGAGGAATTTGAGCGGGAACATGTTGAAGAACGTCTCGTCGGTGTCGGACGGTTCGATCAGGATGATGTCCCCGCGGAAGCTCGGGTCCTCGCGGTATTGGTTCAGTCCGAGGTGAAGCCGCGAGTGGAGGAGCGAGCGGAACACCTGATTCACGACGGCGATCAATCCGTGGTCGGCGAGCGGTGCTCCGCGCGTCCTCCTGCCCTGGTGATCGGGGCGCACCTCGTTGTTGAATGGGCGGAACGGGTTGTAGGCGATGATCAGATCGGCGCCGTGCTCGATTGCAACGTCGATGTTCGTGGTGCGGCGCACGCCGCCGTCGATGTAGTCGACGCCTTTGATGCGGGCGGGCTTGTAAAAGCCGGGTAGAGCAGTTGTCGCCTGCACCGCCTGTGAGATAGAGAGCGCACCATCCTCGTCGTGGCCGAACACGATCCGCTCGGCCGTGTCGAGGTTCACCGCGACGACGTACAACTCCTTGCCGCGCTGCTGGAAGAGCGTCCGGAACTCGTTGGAGAGCCCGCGCGCTTCGAACGCCCGGCGCACGAACGTCTCGAGTCGACGATTGTCGAACAGGCCGCTGGGGAGATAGTCGAGGAAGAAGGGGAATGGCTTCTCGACCTGCAGCCCATCGAGCATCGCGCGTGCGATGGCGCGGCCGCGAGGCAGCGTCGGCTCCTGGCAGAAGGCGTCGAGAGGGTCGCGCACGGCCCGAAGGGTTTGAGGGCTGTTCGACACGATCTCGTTCATCGCCTGGGGAAACCACGTGGTGAGATCGGTGAGGAGTTCGATGGGCCGCCAAAAGAGTTCCTCGAAATTTGGCGAATAGAAGTCGAGGCCCGAGAGCTCTGGGACGTCCCCGATCCCTTCGAGACTTCCCAGCAGCTCCTGCGGTGTCAGTCCAGAGGCGAGCGGGGCGGCGAGCAGGGCCCCGGCCGACAGCCCGACGTAGAGATCGAAGTCGGTGACCTTGCGCGCCGCGAGGTAGTCGTCGAGGGCGGCCAGTCCTCCGAGTTTGAATGCACCGCCGGTGACCGCGCCTCCCGCCAGAACCAGTGCCAGCTTCGGTGCGAGCTTGCGGGTGCGCGGGGTGCTCTTCTCGATGATCGTGATGCCCATGGTCTGTGGCAGTGCTTCCTGTCCGGCTACACGTTTTCGGAACCTGTCGTTCGGAGCAATAGGGGAAAGGCCGGGCAGCGCGTCGACGCCTCCATTCCGTGCGCGGATCGGCTCAGCGACGACGAGTTTCTGCCGCTTCCTCCCATGCGGAGACCTCGGGGATGAGTCCTGTTCGTTTGTTCCCCTGCTGGCCAAGGAGAGCTATGACCCGTGCGTGACATCTTCCGAGCCATTCACCGGGGAGCGCGCGACGATCCTGACCCACTACTACCGCGCGATGGTCAGCCGAGCCGACACCTGGCGAATGCGGATGGACGCCACGACGAACTGGGCCATTGGTGCCACCGCGGCCGTGATCTCGTTTTCACTGGGGAACACGGCGGTGCCGCACTATGGTGTGTTCATCGCGTCGCTCATGACCTGGAGCTTTCTCCTGCTCGAGGCGCGGCGGCTCACATTCTATCACCTGTGGCAGCAGCGCGTTCTTTTGCTCGAGAGGGGCCTGGTTCGACCGGCACTGTTGGCCGGTGTGTCGGACGGCGAGCCCGCAGGGGTGATGGACCCGGACGACTTCCGCCGGGCACTCGATCCGCACCTGGGTCGAACCATCCCGAGCATGCCGCTTTGGAAGGCGGCGGCACGCCGGCTCCGCCGCGTCTACCTCTATCTGTTCGCCGTCCAGCTCATTGCCTGGCTACTGAAACTCTCCTCGGATCCGACGCCGGCGACGGCGCTCTCTGAGATTGGCGCCCGTGCCCACGTTGCGGGGTTGTCTGGTTTCGTGGTGATGGCGCTCGTCGGTGTCGGCTTTGCGACGGCGGTGGTGGCCGCCGCCATCCTCGGTCGGCGTGATCGAAGGCCGGAGGATGGGAAGACGAGGTGAGCTCGCGTGGTCGAGTGCGCGCCGGCGGCCCGGCGCGTTGCGCGTATGGGCGGTCGTAGCGCGATCGCGTCGCCTGGTCGGACCTGAGCCGGGGAGGTTTCCGCAGTGCTCTCCCGGTCGGCCGGGAGAGCCGGGGTGCTCGTGTCAGGATCGACTCAACCGGAAGACACGGATGTTCCGCGTGGTCCGTTCTTCGTAGACGCTCATCTGAGGGATAGTCGCCTTGATGGCGGGCCAAACGCGCGCCTTGTCTTCGTTCTCGAGGATTCGTGCCGTTGCCGCGAAACGTTCTCCGGTGATCTGAACCTCTACGTGCGGGTTCGCTTCTAGGTTGTAGCGCCAGGCCGGGTGGCGCGCCTGCCCCATCGCGCTCGCGACGACCAGGTAGTCCGCACCGTCCTTGTGAAAGGCGAGCTGGACGCTTCTCGGTCTTCCGGACTTTCGGCCGACCGTGGTTACTGCGAGCATCGGTAGGGTCGGGATGCCGGTCGAGGTGAATCGCCCGCCGGTCGCATGGAAGAGGACCGGATCGAGCCGGCTGGCGAGGTGCTTCACGAGCCACGAGCCGGGCGTCGTGGCGGATACCCAGTTGATGAACCTCGAGTACACGCAAGACAGGTCTAGCGCACCGCGAGCGCTCCCGCTGCTCGGTGTCCGGCTTCCTCGGGGTCCGCGATCGGCGAGAAATTGCCGATGAGAGAGAGCGCGGAGCTCAAACCGGGCCCCCGCGCATGTAGGTGGGCAGGCCGCCAACGGTGAGCGCGGCCTCGGTGGCGTCGAGGTCTTCTCTCGTGTCGGCGGTGAACCACTGGCCGTCGTACCGGTAGCCGAAGAGCCGAGCGCCTTCGTCGAATAACGTCGGATACAGACCGCGCATCGAGCTGAATGGGCCCTCTGGCATTCGTGCGAGGATGGCTGGGGTCAGCACCTGGACCGATGCAAACATGTACTCGGGGCGTCCGGGGGGGGCGCCGCGGCCCAGGAAGCGGCGAATCCGGCCGTCGGGGTCGATGCCGAATACCCCGTAGGATGCCTTTCGCGGGTCGTCGCGCATCACGAA
>JAJCZO010000124.1 GCA_029262355.1 Deltaproteobacteria bacterium | reverse complement strand
CTCAGCCGAACCACCTCCGCATCAGGCTCGAGCCCCAAAAGAACTTCATTGCCTTCGACATGTCCTCGGCCGTCTTGGGGGTGTACGGATAGGAGGATGCCGGCCCCGAACCGAACCGATGCACGATGATCGGCATCGCGTGACAGTAGCCGCGTAACCCCTCCGGCCCATTCACCATCCCGACGCCGGAATCCTTCACCCCACCGAAGGGCACTTCATTTACACCGTAGCTCAGTGCCATGTCGTTGACGCTGGCCGCCCCGGTCTCGATCCGGCAAGCGAGCTCGATGCCGCGGGCGGCATCCTTCGTCCAGACGTTGCCGTTCAAGCCGTACGGAGAGTCGTTCGCGAGCCGGATCGCTTCGTCCTCGTCGGACACCTTCATGATGGCCACGACCGGCCCGAACGTCTCGTCGCGCATCACCTTCATGTCGTGCGTGACCTCGGTCAGGACGGTCGGCTGGAAGTACAGGCCGTCCAGCTCGGGATTTCGACCGCCTCCCACTTCCACCCGCGCACCGCTGCGAATCGCCTCGTCGACGTGGTCCTCGATGATCGCCATCTGCCGATCCCAAAACGTCGCACCGACGTCGGTCGCGTCGACGTCGTCGCTTTGACGCAGCGCCTTCGCACCCGCCACTACCTTCGCGAGGAACTCGTCGTAGACGTCTTCGACGACGTAGATTCGCTCCGTGCCGCAGCAGTACTGGCCGGTATTCATGCACGAGCCCATCAACGCACCTTTCGCGGCACCGTCGATGTCGGCGTCGCGACACACCACCATCGCATCCTTGCCACCCAGCTCTAGCGTGTACGGGATCAGCTGCTCACCACACGCCACCGCGATCTTCCGCCCCGTCGCCACACTGCCCGTGAACGAAACCTTGTCGGGACCCGCCGCGACCAGATCGGCTCCCGTGCGCCCGTCGCCCATCACGACCTGCACCAGCCCGTCGGGAAGCCCCGCTTCACGGAAGAAGTCGGCGACCAAGGCACCTGAGTACGGCGTCACCTCCGAGGGCTTGATGATCACCGCGTTGCCAGCCATGAGCGCCTGCACGGTCGGGTTGAGGGCGAGCACGAACGGACCGTTCCAGGGCGTGATCACGGCCACGACGCCCCGCGGCTTGTACACGACGTATGCCTTCTTCAAGAGCCCCAGCACGCCGTGGATGCGCCGCTTCTCGCGACGCAGGAACTTCTTGGCGCGTTTCGCGTAGAACACGAGCGAATCACACGAGGAGTAGACCTCCATCGAGACCGCTTCGGCCCGGGGCTTCCCCGTCTCCCGGATGACCGTATCGACGATTCGATCCTGCTGTTCGATCAGTAGGTCCGTCATGCGGTACATGACGGCCGCCCGCTCCTCGAAGCTCGTGGCGGCCCACGCCACCTGCGCCGCACGGGCTCGGTCGACCGCCGTCTGGACTTCCTCCGACGTAGCGCACTCGAGCTCGCCGATCGGCTCGAGGCTCACGGGGCTACGTAAGCGGTAGGCTCGCCGGCCGTTCTTGTCCTCGATGGGTTCGTAGATCGCCATGGTCCCGTGTCGTACCCCTCAGAGGGGACGCATGCACAGGTCCTGCTCGCGGCTCCCCGCGCGACACGTCGGCGCGATCAGATCTGCGGGCGTAGAGGAAGAGACCGAGGCCCGCTTCACCCCGGTTCGACACCGTAGAACGGAATGATGATGAACATCTCGTTCTCGGTCGTCACGCCAGATGTGATCGGGCAGGCATCGCACACCCCATCCCCCGCGCCCGGTGAAGAGTCGCACGCGCCGTCGTCGGCCGCTCCGCTACACGGTGCGCCCACTCGCCCTGCCGTGCAGGCCACGGGACGACAGCTCGTACGAGCCGGCATGCTGGAGAGCTTGGTGACCGTTCGCGGGTCCGGACTACCATCGAGCTTCACGCCGTTGTTGTAGACGGCACAGTAGGTGAGCGTGCGCTCGGCCGCGTTCGGCGAGTCGTAGACGATCGGCGGGTCGTAGTCCTGCACCACCGGATCCGAATACACGAAGCTCTCGTAGATCTGCTCGCCGCTCGGATCTTCGACCCAGAACCGGCCGCCGCGTTTGTGCGTGTGCGACACCATCCGGAACATCTCTACGCCCCGGGGCACGACGTGCGTCGAGCAATACATCTGCTCCGTGAACGGAGCTTGGCCCGCGGCGATGTAAATGGCGTGCGAGTCGGTAGCCAGTTCACCGCGTAATCTGCGCTCACTCGAGAACATCAGATTCATGCGGGTGTTGAGCTCATGCGGCTTTGTCGTGAGATTGAACGCGTGGGAGTTCCAATACAGGATGCCCTTCAGTGGACGAACCGCGAAGTAGCCTTCGCGCGACGGGCCACCGAGAGACCCGGTGGCGACATCGATTGCCGCGGCGGCCGGACCGTACCCGATGCAGGCCACGCTGTTCTGGGGCCGACTCGCACAGAGGCCTCCCCCGCAAGAGTCCCTGTCGATGGGATCGCAGGCCTCGCCCCTACGCGGCCCATTGCGACACGACCACGCTCCGAAGCTCGGATCGTCGAGATGGCTCGCGCCGAGGCCAGAGTGGGTCAGCACGAAGTGGTGACTGTGCGGGTCGCCGCGAACGGAGCTGAAGTTGATGTAGAACGACTCCCCGTCCGGCGTCTTGTACTCATCCGGAACGATGTCGGTGTAGTCGTAGTACGATGCGAAGCACACCTCGACCTCGCTCGCCGGCTCGAGCACAAAGGGCGGCATCTCGAACTGCACACCCAGTGCCGGGTCGGGCGCAGCCAGCGGCTCCACCGAGATCGGCGTAGCGTCCGGGAGGCAGGCTCCGAGCAGAGCACCGATCGTGTCCGAGCTACCATCGACGTTGTCGCCGACGACACCGGTCTCCGACGCACCGACCTCGATCCACTTCCGGATCGCCTCCAACTCGTCGTCGCTGAGAGCCGGGAGTCCGCTTGGCATCGGCGCCCCGGAAATCGTCGCGCCACCGGGCAGGGCCTCCTGCGTCGCGGCAAGCAGCTTCAGGTAGAGGTAGCTGAAGTTCGCGCTCCCAGGACTCACCCGCCGATACGTGCTGCCGGTCGAAGGGGCGTCGACGAGATTGCGCCATGCGACGCCAGGTCGAAGGTCGAGGCCTCCCGAGACCGCAGCGCCGTGACAGGCGTCATTCGTGCAACCGTGCCGCTCGAAGACCTGAGCCTGGATCGCTTCGAACGTGCTCTCGAAGGAGTCCGCGCAGGCAGGCTCTTCCGGCTCCGGCTCGGGCTCGGGCTCGGGTGCAGGCAGCTGGGGTTCAGGCGCGGGCGGCGGCTCGAGCGCGCCATCCGTCGTCGAGCCGCCGCTACTACCGCAGGCAGCCAAGCCCACCACCAGGAGAGCGATGACGGCCGCCCGGGCTCGAACCTCAAGTCGTTGAAATTCCATCGCTTTCCTCCCCCGTTTTTGGCCGCCGCCGGGTACGGCCCGACAACCGCTATCAGCAGGACCTCACGCCACACAACCTCTCGTTCTGACGAGCGAAAGAAGCAGCTTCAACAACCGTGGGGCCCCTCACCGAAAACGGTGGCTGAGCTCGACACCGAAGGTCGCCGGCGGGGCGTAGTAGCGCGACAGAGTGCCGGCGACGTTCGCGACGGAGAAGACCGCGTCGAAGTACTCCTCGCTGGTCAGGTTCTTCCCCCACAGCGCGACCTGGCTCGCATCGTCATTGAAGTCGTACGACAAGCGGGCGTGCAGCAGATTGTATCCCGACTGCGTTGCTGCTTCGAGCTCGGGAAAGTCCCAGTGCACTTCACTCTGATAATACCACTCGACCCGCGGCGTGAGCCATCCATCCAACCAACGCGCGCCGGCCTCGGGGAGTCGGAAGGAATACTGCACCGAGAGGTGCGTCTGGAGCTCGGGGACGCCGTTGAAGGTCTCGCCCGCGCGGTCGACGAGCGTGTCGTCGATCGCGCTCGGGCCCGCAAAGCGATCGTAGACCCCGCGCGTGTACCCCACGGAACCACCAAGCTCGAGCCCGGAGATCGGCAGGGCGAGCACCTCGAACTCGAGCCCCTGCGTCGTCGCCTCGGCTGCATTCAGCGTGAGGCGCTCGAACTCCGGAGCGGCGGGGTCGGTGTCGATGACCCGAAGCGTCGTGACCTGGATGTCATCGTAGCGACCAAGGTAGAGGGCCGCGTTGAGGCGCAGCCGCCGGTCGAATGCCAACATCTTTAGCCCGACCTCGAACGAGTCGAGAGTCTCGGGCTCAAACGAGTCCAGCCGGTCCGACGGCGTGCCCACCGCCAGATTGAACCCTCCGCCCTTGAAGCCACGCGCGTAGGTGAAGTAGCCCATCAGGGAATCGAGCCGACGCAAATCGTCGACCCATTCCGCCGGAACATCGGCCGCCAGACTTGCCATGGGAGTCCACGCCGTGAAAACTGCCCGGTTCGCCACGGAAGTCTCCGGCATCGCCGGGTCGCCGAGCTGGATCGCCGTCGTCGAGGCCTCCTTCTTCTCCTCGGTGTACCGAAGGCCCGCGGTCAGACTCAGCCAGCCCGTGATCTCGCCCGTCGCTTGGCCGAACAGAGCCCAGTTCCAGTTCTCGTAATCCTGGCTTTGCGAGGTGATGGTACTAAGGATGTCGGGCAGAATCCGGAGCACCGTCACCGCCTTCTGGTCCTCCCAGTATCCGAACGCGCCTGCGACGAAGATGATCCGATCGAGCGCGCGACCACTGACCTGCAACTCTCCTTGGTACATGTTCAATCGGAAGGGCTCTCCGTCGAACGGGCCGCCGCCGTTCGCCGCCAGCGAGCCCACCGGGAATCGAGTGTTGTCGAGGTCGATACGATTCGTCGTCTCCTGCTGGCGCCACGCGCCGATGGCTTTCACGGCCAGCGCCTCGAAGGGGCCCGCGTCACCGGCATCCCAGTCGACCACGCCCCAGACCCCAGACGTCTCTAGCCCCTGGATGCCATGGGTATCCGCCTCGAAGTCGTACGGCTCCGACGCACGGCACTCCTCGAAGTACCCCGGCACGAGCTCCCCGAGCCCCTGCTCCGCCACGACGGCACACTGACCGGCGAGCCCACGCCCGTGGTGCTTGGCCCACGTTGCGGAGACGTCGATCGTAACGTCGTCAGCCGGCAGGATTCGGAGCCCCCCGAGAAACGTCAATACGCTCGGCTCGTTGTAGGCCTCATCGAGAAACGTATTTCTCGTGTATCCTTGCGTGTTCCGCGTCCCAACCGAGGTGCGGACCAGAACGAGATCGTCGACCACCGGAACATTCAGCATCGCCCGGGTCTCGACGCTGCCGAAGTTTCCCGCGCGGACCCACCCGAACGCCTCGACCTCGCCGTGAGGCTTGATCGTGGTGACGTTCAGTGCCCCGCCGATGGTATTCTTCCCGAACAGCGTCCCCTGGGGGCCACGCAGTACTTCGACTTGCTCGATATCCACGATGTCGAAGACCTGCGAGCCCGTGCGCGAGAGAAACACTCCGTCCAGGTAGACGCCCACGCCTGGATCGAAGATCCCATCGATCGCCGACGTCCCCACGCCGCGAATCTTGATCTCCGCAACGGTGCCCGTGAACGAGCGGGTGAACACCAGGTTCGGGACCAAGCGCTCGATCTGATCGATCGACGTAACGCCTGCCTCCCGCAGCTCCCGTTCGCCGAGAGCGGTCACGGAGAGCGGCGTCTCCTCGAGCGACTCTCGTCGGCGGCGGACCGTTACCGTCATCTCTTCCACCACCGTACGCGCCCGCGACGAGAGACCCGTCGGCTGGGTCCCCGGCGATCCGATCTCCGGACCGGCGACGGCGAGGTGCGGCATTCCCACCATTGCCCACGACGCGCACGCCATGGCGCAAAATCTGCGCGGGGGAGCAAAGCGGAACACCATCGCGGGAACTTTGGCCCACCCGACCCGGCATTTCAACGCATCCGCCATCGCACCCGAGACAGCCAAGTCTCATGCATCTGCGCTTCATTTTTTGCCTTGAACAATTCGTGACCGGGCGCGCATTCTATCCACCTCCGCGGAACCCGCTGCGCCGGGCTCCCACTCCTCCCAACTCACGAACACAGAAGGACCCCCCTATGATCCAGCTCCTCGCTTCGGTCGTCACTCTCGCCGCCCTGCTTCTCTCCCCCAACGGAGCCAAAGCCGGACATGTCGATTGGGTTCTGCAGGAGGGCGACGCGTACTCTCGAGTCGTCTGCCGCGCAGCGGGCGATACGGAGCGAGCCCGCAAGAAGGAGATCTTCGTCCTCGCCGACCTCGACGGTCGGGGCCCGACACTCTCCTGCGTCCTCGAGAACTACGAGATCGTCGTAGAGAACGATCTTCTGGAAGAGAAACCCATCAAGCTCAAGGGCCTTACGTGGGGCCCTTGGAAGGACGGCATGGCAAGCCGCCGCTACTTCGTTCTGCCCGAGGTCTGCTTCGAGACGAACGGCACGTGGCGATGCCGGAAGCAGGTTCACGAAAAGTCCAACAAGTTCGAGATCGAACTCCCGACCACGTGTCCATACAAGGTCAAAGTCGGCGCCCTTCCGATCGTGACGACCAACGTCACGAACAAGACCCAGGCCCCTCTTCAGCCGGCGGGCACGATGCTTCTCGAGGACAGCGGACTGACGTCGAACCCCTTCTCGTTCCACCCCAATCACGACGTCGACGGTGCCTACTACCGGGACCTCGCCATCGTGTACGTCAGGTGTCCGCCCCAACCCCTCGTGCACGTGCAAACGTTGTGCGGCAACGGCGTTCTCGAAGCCAACGAGATCTGTGATGATGGCAATCAGTTCGACGACGACGGTTGCACCAGGCAGTGCCTGCCCACGTCGAATGAGCCCTTCTGCGGCGACGGGAACATCGATCCCGGAGAGATCTGCGACGACGGCAATCGGAACGACCTCGATGGGTGCAACAATGCTTGCCAGCCGCCATCCATCGTCCCACCATCGTGCGGCGACGGGATCGTCCACCCGCACCTCGGCGAGACATGCGAGCCGGGCATGGTACTTCCGCCGACCGACGGCGGTGCCGTCGACCGCTCGTGCCGCGACGACTGTAGTTACTGCGGCGACGCCATCGTGGATGCAAATGAGGAATGCGACGACGGAAACGACGACGATGGCGACGGCTGCACGAACGCCTGTACCAACGACCCCTACCGATTCTGCGAGATGTTCCGCGACCCGTCGTTCTCGCGCGACCAGCAGGGGAACGTGCGCCTGAAGGCGAACGGCCGGATGGAAGCGATCGACGCTTCTGTCGCCGGCGCGGGCGACGATCTCGTCGTCGACCTCGGACAAGAGCGCGTCATCGTAAAGGCAAGCACCGCTGAGGAAGGCACCATCTTCGAACGCGAGTTCCCCGTCGGCAGCCTCTCGTACTTCGAGCGCAGCGGAAATCGCGGCTGGGAGCACGCCGCCGCCGGGAACGACTTCATGAAGTTCAAGATGAACAACAACTATACCCGCTTCAATCTCGAGCTCCCCGGGGACGACCGGATGGACGCCCTTCTCGATCTGGTCGAGCAAGGCAGCGTCCACAGCCGTCTCGTCGAGTTCCAGATCCGCTTCGAAGAGGAGCGCATCATCTGCCACGCCGAGACGGAGTGGCAGTGCACGGACACCGGCCAGCGGGGACACTGCAACGGACCGCTGCAGTAGGCCAACGCTTGTTTCGGCGCTCGGGCATGCGGTAGCGGTCAGTGCATGCCGAGCCAGGAGTTTCTGAAAGCACTGGAGTTCTTGCCGCGAGACACGGCGGTGCCCGGGGATACCTTCGTGGAGGTTCGAGCCAAGTTCGCCCTCCTTCACGGACATCCCCCCGGCGACGACGTGAACTGCACGCCGGGCATCGCAGGCGGGATTCCGGGAACCTGGGTTCGACCAAAGGACGCCGTCGACGACGGCCGGGCCCTCGTGTTCTTTCACGGCGGCGCATTCGTCTCCTGCGGGTCGGACGCATACACCTTCTGGGCCGCGCGGCTGACGCGCGCGCTCTGTGTTCCGAGCTTCGTCGTGGACTACCGCCGTGCACCCGAGCACCGATTTCCGGCCGCGCTCGAGGACTGCGCCGACGCGGCGCAGGGACTCGTAGACGACGGCTACGAGCCGAGTCGCCTGGCCTTCGTGGGAGATTCGTGCGGCGGCGGCCTCGCCGTTTCGACGCTTCTGCAACTACGTGAACGCGGGGCGTCGATGCCCGGCTGCGCCGCAACCTTCAGTGGCTGGTTCGACCTCGAGGCGTCCGGCGACGCGGCCGTACACCCGATCGGAGAAGAACTGTTCGTCGAGCCGAGTTGGATCCGAGACCGGGGCCGTGACTACGTCGGGCCGAACGGCGACCCGCGCGACCCGCTTGTGTCACCGATCCATGCCGATCTCACCGGCCTGCCCCCGCTCTTTCTGCAGGCCGGCCAGATCGATCGCTGCCGCGACGATTCCACGCGACTGGCCAGCCGCGCGGCGCGCGACGGGGTCGCCGTCACCCTCGAAGTTTGGCCTGAGATGGTGCACGGGTTTCAGGGCTTGTACGACCTCTGCCCAGAAGCGCGCGACGCGATCGCACACGCGACCGACTTCATCGAGCGGCACATCGGCTGACGGAACACCGCGGCCGATCCGTGCCCTAACCGAGCGATTCGACGTCCAGCTCGCCGCTGGCGTACGCGGCACGCAGTACTTTCTTGTCGAACTTTCCGACGCTTGTCTTCGGTACTTCGGCCACGAAGGCCCACCGTTCGGGCGTCCACCACTTTGCCACACGTCCTTCGAGGAACGCACCGAGCTCCGCCGCGGCAACCTGGCTCCCTTCCATCCGCACGACGCACGCCAGCGGCCTTTCGTCCCACTTCTCATCGGGAACGCCGATGACCGCCGCCTCGAGCACAGCCTCGTGTCCCATCAGTGTATTCTCGAGGTCGACGGAACTGATCCACTCGCCGCCGGACTTGATGACGTCTTTGGCGCGGTCGCTCAGGTGGACGAAGCCGTTCGGCTCGATCGTCCCCACGTCTCCCGTTCGGAGCCATCCGTCGTGGAACTTCTCCTCCGCCGAGTCCTTGTAATAGGCCCCGGTAATCCACGGACCGGCGACCTCGATCTCACCGAGCGCTTCGCCGTCCCACGGGAGCTCCTTGCCCGTATCGTCACACAAACGCATCGACACCCCGGGCAGTACGCGCCCAGTGCGCACCCGCCATTCCATCTCTTCTTGGGGCGGAGTCCCCTTCGGCACCCACGCCAACGCCGCCAGTGGACTGGTCTCGGTCATGCCCCAGCCTTGCAGGACAGGAACACCAAACGTCTGGTCGAAGGCCTCGATGAGACTGGCCGGAACCGCACTTCCACCACAAATCACGAGTCGCAAGGAGGACATGTCGGTCTTCGGACGATTGTGGAGCAAGTCGTTCAACACCGTGGGAACGGCGCCCGAGAACGTCGGCTTCGTCGACTCGATGAGTCCGGCAAGGAGCTCTGCCTGCAGGAACTGTTGCGGCATCACGAAGTCGGAGCCGACCATCCACCCGGCGTACGGCAGGCCCCACGCGTTCGCGTGGAACATGGGCACGATCAACAACAGCCGATCGTGCTGGTTCAAGGCCAACGCGTGCGCGCCAACGACCGCAAACGAGTGCAGGTACGACGATCGATGGCTGTACATCACGCCCTTGGGATTGCCGGTCGTGCCGCTCGTATAACACATCGCCGCACCCGCTCGTTCGTCGATCTCCGGATAGGTGTAACCGACATCTTCCGCCGCGAGCAGCGTCTCGAGGTCGAGTGTGTCGCCGAGCTCCGAGACGTCCCCCTCCCCCGCCGTGATGATGTGCTCGACCGTCGTGAGCTGATGCCGGACGCGCGCGAGAAGCGGCGCGATCGACGCATCGACGATGATGACCTTGTCCTCGGCGTGATTGATCACGTACGCCAGCTGCTCGGGGAACAACCGGATGTTCAGCGTGTGAAGGATCGCCCCCATGCACGGGACGGCGAAGTACGCCTCGAGATGGTGCTGGTTGTTCCAACAGAACGTTCCCACCCGATCACCTTCGCCAATCCCAAGCCGCGAAAGCGCGGCCGCGAGCTTGTCGGCGCGATCACCCACCTCTGCGAAGGTCGCTTCCCGGGCGTTCTCGCCGTCGAACGTGAAGACCTTCGATCCGGCGTAGACCCGACGGCCGTAGTCGAAGATGTGACGGATTCCGAGGGGGCGGTCCTGCATCGTGCTCGTGATCATGAGGCAATCCTCGGGGATCGCGGGCGAGCGATCAAGCCTCGCGGGCCGGGTCCTCGAACGTCACGAGGACTTGCTTCGAGGCGACCTGATCGCCGACCGCCACACGAACGTCGGCGACCCGCCCCGGCCCTGCGGCGCCGAGCGAGTGGAGCATTTTCATCGCCTCGACGACCACGACGACGTCGCCGGCCCCCACGTCGTCACCAGGGCTGACGCGCACTTCGGTGACGACCGCCGGAAACGGCGCCACCACGGTCAGGGCGGCCCCGTGCCCAGCGCGGGCCGACGGCGCCCAGTGCTCACTTCGGGAGATCACGCGAAAGGTGTGCGTGTAGCCCGCCGCTCCGATGGCGATCGTGCGCCGGCCGAGATCCACCTCGACCGGCCAACGGCGCTGCACCGCTCCCGACACGACCAGGTGGCTGCCTAGATGCGCGTCGGCGTCGAAGACCGCAGCCTCGCACACGTCGCTCTGCCCGTCCTCGAGAAAGACGGCCCGGCTCGGGCGGTGCTGTGTTACGCGAAACGAGCCGAGCGCCCCCCACGGTCCCGTGTCCCGGTCAGCGCTCCGTGCGAGAACCCAAGCCGTCGCGGCAGCTTGGAGGACTTCCGCTCGATCTGGCGCGCCACCAATCTCGGTCTCGTCCAAGAACCGGGTGGTGACGTCACCGGCCACGATCGCGGGCTGATCGACGAGCCATCGGTGAAACCCCGCCGTGGTCGTGATGCCGCCGATGAGGAGCTCGTCGAGCGCCGCGGCCAGCCGACGAAGCGCCGCCGGTCGATCTACGCCGGACACGACCAGCTTCGCCACCATCGAGTCGTAGTGCGGCGTGATCTCCGAGCCACAACGGACCCCGCTATCCCACCGAACCCCGAGCGGTACGCGAAGTGCAGACACGACGCCGATCTGCGGGGCGAAATCGGCGGCCGGGTCTTCCGCGTTGATCCGCGCCTCGAAGGCGTGACCCGAGAACGTGACGTCTTCCTGCGCGATCGGGAGCCGCTCACCGGCAGCCGATCGAATCTGGAGTTCGACGAGGTCCAGCCCCGTGATTGCCTCCGTCACGGGATGCTCGACCTGCAATCGCGTGTTCATCTCCAGGAAGAAGTAGCTGCCGGTCCCGGCGTCGACGACGAACTCGACGGTGCCGGCAGAATCGTACCCGATGCTTCGTGCGAGATCGGCCGCCGACGTTCGAAGGCCTGCACGCGTCACGTCGGGAAGATTCGGCGCCGGGGCCTCTTCGAGCATCTTCTGATAGCGACGCTGCACCGAACACTCGCGCGTTCCGAGCTCGACCACGTTCCCGTGCTGATCGCCCACGATCTGCACCTCGACGTGGCGCGGGCGCTGGATGTAGCGTTCGACGATCATCGCGTCGTCGTCGAAGGACCGCAGCGACTCCGACTTCGCCTCGGCAAGCGCCGCCGCGAACGCGTCGCAATGGTGGACGATCCGAATCCCCTTTCCTCCGCCCCCCGCTGCCGCCTTCACCAACACCGGATAGCCGATCCGCGCGGCCGCATCGGCCAGCGCCGCTGGGTCTTGCGACGCGTCGAACCCCGGGATGATCGGGAGCCCCGCCTCGTCCGCGAGACGGCGAGCCGCGATCTTCGAGCCCATTTTCTCGAGTGCGCCCGAGTGCGGCCCGATCCACGTGAGCCCGGCCTGCTCGACCCTGCGCGCGAACTCGGCGTTCTCCGACAGAAAGCCGTAGCCGGGGTGGACCGCGGTCGCGCCGGTGCGCGCGGCAGCGGCCAACAGCGCCTCGATCGAGAGATAGGACGACGCGAGCTCCGACGGCCCGAGCCGCGTCGCCACCGTCGCTTCTTCTACGAACGGCGCTCCAGCATCGGGGTCGGCGTATGCCGCCACCGTCTCGTGTCCGAGGCGGTGCGCGGTGCGCAGCACGCGACGGGCGATCTCTCCCCGGTTGGCGATCAGAATCCGCACGACAACCTCACATCCGGTACACGAGGCCCGGGCCCGGAGCCGGCTCATCCTGGCGAGCAGCGATCCCCAGACAGAGGCCGAGGGCGTCACGGGTATCGATCGGATCGATCAGGCCATCGTCCCACAGGCGCGACGTTGCGTAGTACGGATCCGACTGCGTGTCGTATTGCTCGGCAACTTCCGCCCGCAGCGCGGCCACCTGCTCCTCGGTCGTCTCCTGCCCCTTCATGCCGGCCAGGCGGATGTCGACCAGAACCGTCTGCGCGGTCTCGGAAGCCATCGTGGCAATCCGCGAGTTCGGCCACGCAAACAAGAAGCGCGGATTGAAGCCGCGTCCGCACATGCCGTAATTGCCCGCTCCGTACGACCCACCGGTCAAGACGGTGTACTTCGGCACCGTAGCGTTGGCGACGGCACTGACCATCTTCGCACCGTTCTTAGCGATGCCACCCGCCTCCGAGTCGCGCCCCACCATGTATCCCGACGTGTTCTGGAGGAAGAGCAAGGGCACGCGACGCTGCTCGCACAGCTCGATGAAGTGGGTCGCCTTCAGGGCCGACTCGCTGAAGATGATGCCATCGTTCGCGATCACGCCGACGAGGTGTCCCCACACGCGCGCAAATCCGCACACGATCGATTCGCCCCACTCGGGCTTGAACGGCGAGAAGCGCGAGCCATCGACCAGACGCGCGATGATCTCGTTCGCCTCGAAGGGGATGCGATCGTCCGCGCTCACGATGCCGTAGATCTCAGCCGGGTCGAACGCCGGCGGCTCCGGAGCGACGAAGCTCGCCCACCCCTGCCGGTCGGTGATCCGACGCTGATTGGTGGTCGCGCAAATCTCGCGAAGCTTCCCGTAGGCCTCACGCTCCGCGTCGGCGAGGTAGTCGCTTACCCCCGACGTATGCGTGTGCAACACGGCGCCACCGAGATCATCCGGTTCGATGATCTCGCCCAGCGCGGCCTTCACGATGGGCGGCCCGCCGAGAAAGATGCGGCCGATCCCATCGACCATGATGACTTCGTCGCTCAGCGCCGGCACGTACGCTCCGCCCGCCGTACATCCGCCGAGCACGACGGACAGCTGGGGCAGCCCTCGCGCCGAGAGGCGCGCCTGACGATAGAAGCTCCCGCCGAAGTGATCCTTGTCAGGGAAGATGTCGTCCTGGAGCGGCAGGAAAGCGCCGCCCGAATCGACGAGGTAGATCACCCCGAGCTCGTTCTCGAGCGCAATGTCCTGCGCACGCACGTGTTTCTTGATCGACACCGGCAAGAGCGAGCCGCCTTTGACGGTCGCATCGTTCGCCACGAAGACGTACGGCACGCCGTGGACCAACCCGATCCCTGTGACGATGCCGGCCCCTGGCGCGCCATCGTCGTACTGTCCGTAACCCGCCAGAGTGGAGAGCTCGAGGAACGGTGTACCGTCATCGATCACGAGATCGATGCGGTCACGCACCAGAATTTTGCCCCGCGAGAGGTGGCGCTCGATCGATCGCGCGCGCCCGGCCCCCCCTTCGATGGCCCACTGCTGACGCTCGCCCAGCGTCGAGAGAAGGGCTTCGTACGCGATGCGGTTCTCCGCGTACCGCGCCGAACCGGTGTCGATCCGCGATTCGAGAACTCTCAAGACCGGCCGACGCTACCGAAGGCCCTCAGCCGTGTCCAGCAGGCCGTTGAAAAGCTGCCAGTGCACCGCGTTCAGCTCACTGGTCAGCAACGGGGCAACCCGATCGACGCGGCCGACATCGGGCCCATGGCTCGTGTGCAGGGCACCTCGACGATGGAGCTTCGCGACAGAGCCGCCAGCGATCAGCTCCACTCTCGGTGCTGCCGGACGCGCTCAGCCGATCTGCGCGAGATGGGCTTCGACGACGTGGCGGGAGGGCGCCTCGCGTACGAGCTCGCGCGCAGGACCAATCCGCATCGCGTGGAACACGAACGCGGTGAACGCCAGGCCCGCGACCACGACCCCCACGACCGACATCGGATGCGGGTCGGTCTCGAGCGAGTCGATGCCGGCGAGGGCGAGCCCGGCCGAGCCGACACAGACCAGCAGCGCCGCACACGCCGCGAGGAGCACCTTGCGCACGACTCTCTCGTTGCCGAAGGCGAGAGACGCGCGAAGCTCGCCGGCCGAGAAGTAGTCGAGGTACCACGACTCCGCGACCTCCTCCTCCGTGAGCCGATGCGGCGGCAGGGCTTCACCGGTGAGGGGATCCGTTGCCGTCTCGCCGCGACCGTGGGCAGCAATGCCCTCACGGATGTTCGCATGGGTCGCCTCCGAGATGGGATAGCGCGCGACGATGAGAAGGGCGGCTACGAAGAAAGCGGCGGGAAAAAGCGAGTACAAGAAGCGGATGGTGAACTGCACCTCCGCCGTCTGAACCTCGTTGGGCACGTAGCCCACGCCCGCCAGCACGGCGAGCGGAATGGAGTACCCTGGGATCGACACCAGCTTGGGAATGACCGACCAGAACGACGTATACTGCGCCTCGCGTCGTAGCCCGGTGCGCAACTCATCGTAGTCGATCACGTCGGCCGCCATGGCGGGGATGAGAAACGTGCCGGCCATCGCCTGGGTCCCGCTCACGAAGTAGACCATCCCGGCCCACGCGAGATCCCCGGGGCCGGCCAGAAAATAGAGAAGGCTCGCGGACACGCCCACGCACGCTGCCGACACAAAGGCCCGCAGCTTTCCGAAATGCTGAGCGATCCACAGCCAGAACGGCACAAAGAGGAGGCCGGTCGCCAGATAGATGAACAGAAACGATCCGGTCCAGACCGTCGGATCCTCGGGCTGGAGCACGTAGCGCACGAAGTACGGCATGAGCACCGCGGGCACCGCTCCCGGGATCGCACCGACGATCGCGGACAGGAGAAGAATCGCGAACGGCCGATTTCGCAGGGCACGCCGCACGCCGGGCACGAGCGGGTTCGTGGGACGTCCCGCATACTCGCGATGCTCCGACACCATCGACAGCATCACCAGCATCAAGACCAGCCACAGAACCCCGTACGAGGCCGACATCCCAGAGAAGATCTCGCGCTCGTGCCCCTCCCCGAACTGTCCCGTGAGAATCGCCGGAACGACAGCCGCGACCATCGTTCCCAATGCGATGAACAAGGCCCGAACACCGAACACGCTGTTCCGCTCGCGGTAGTTCGGCGTGAGTTCCGCACCGAGCGCAGCCAGCGGCACGCCTTCGATCGTCTGAAAGAGAAAGAACAAGGAGAAGGTCGCGCCGAACCACAACACCGCCGCGCTGGGAGTGAGACTCTCCGGTGGCGAAAACAACAGCCAGAAGAATACGGCGGCCAGCGGCGTACCCACGGCGATCCAGGGCTTTCGGCGCCCGAACCGCGAGCGGGTCCTGTCCGAGGCCCAACCAACGACGGGATCCGTGAGGGCATCGAAAGCCCGCGCCATCGCCGTTGCCAGCGCGATCATTCCGAGCGGCGCCAGAACGACGTCGCTGTAGAAGACCGGCATGAAGATTCCGATCGGGATCGCCATCGCGGCGCCAGCGAACGCCGGCCCCCCGTAGGCGAGCTTGACCCCCCAAGAGAGCCTCGAATCAGAAGGCGACTCGGATCGCGTTTCCAGGACCGGTGCGGACATCCGCAAACGGATCTAGCCCTGCAGCGTCCAGCCGACCACACCCCTGGCGCGAACGGCTCGGAATGGACTCCCAGGGGTCGCGGCCCCCAAGGGCCCCGCCTCAGCCGTAGATCAGCCGCGTGAGCCAGTCGGCGACCAGGGCTGGCTTCTCGCTTCCCTCGATCTCGACCGTCATCGTGCGCGTGGTCTGGACAGCACTTCCCTTGAGCTCGACCTTGGCCAGCAGGCTGTGCACGCGGACCTTGCTGTCGACCTTCACCGGGCTCGGGAACCGGACCCTATCAAATCCGTAGTTGATGCCCATCGCGATCCCCTGATAGCGCGACATGTCGGACGGAGGCGGGGTCGTCGAGTCGAGATGCGTCAACATCGAGAGCGTCAGGAAACCGTGCGCGATCGTCGTACCAAACGGGGTGGCCTTGGCCGCTTCCGGGTCGACGTGGATAACCTGGTGATCCTCGGTCACGTCGGCGAACTGGTTGATGCGTTCCTGCGTCATCACCATCCACTCGCCGGTACCCTTCTCCGTACCTTCGACCGACTTCCAGATTTCAAAGGCCTTGTGCGCGTTTTCCGACATGTCACGATTCTCCCGGTTTCGAGGTGGGTCTCCAGGCAAGCGTAGGGGACGCCCGACCGCCGATCCAGCGCCCGCCGACCCCCGCGAATCCACTACAAAGGATGAGCGTCGCTGAGTTCGCCCGTGCGGGCCCACTGTGGCGACAACCGACCACACGCGATCTCGTGATCGTGATCAAAGGAGACCCACCAACCCTGCTCTGCGGCGCGCGCCAGCAGCCGCTTCTTCGCATCGATGGTCTCGAGCGGATCGACGTCATACGCGGCGTTCCAAGCGGGTCGGAGGTGCGCTCGCGTCGGGGCCACGTCGCCGAGGTGCACGAAGCTCTCTGCCCCGTCGGCGAGCACCGGGCACTGATGGCTCGGGGTGTGCCCCCCGGTCACGACGACGCGGAGCTGCGGGGTGATCGCCGTCTCGCCGTCGAGAGGCTCGATGAGGCCGGCGCGTTGCAATGGCTCCAGGCACTCGTGGGCGTGCCCGTAGGCCCCCGCTGTCCGCTCATCGCTCGGATGCAGCGCCGTCTCGAGCTCCGCACGCTGGACGAAGTGCTTCGCGCGAGGGAACGCCGGCTGCAGACGGCCCGCTGCGTTGCGCACCACGGCGCCACCGAGGTGATCGAAATGGAGGTGCGTCAGCACCACGTGCGTCACCTCCTCGGGGTCGATCCGGAGCTCCGCCAGGCGCGCCGGCAGCCCACCGTGGCGGTCGACGCGGTAGAGAGTCTGCTCCCTCTCCGACAGGCGCTCGCCGAGCCCGGTATCGATCAAGACCGCCTCCTTCCCGTTCTCGGCGAGCGGGCAGTGGAGGCTCATCTCGATCCGATTCTTCGCGTCGGCCGGGACATGCCGTTCCCACAGCGGCTTGGGGACGATCCCGAACATCGCCCCGCCGTCCATGGCGAAGCGCCCATCACTCACGAGATGAATGCGAAACCGACCGAGCTCGAGCATGAGAAAGCTCTAGCGGAAACCCAGCGGTCGTTTCACCGTCCGGATTCTGGTTAAGAAGGCCCCTGAATGCCTCCGATCGAGCACCGGCTGAACGCCAACGGGATCGAGCTGAGCGTCTTCGAATGGGGCAAGGCCACCGCAGGCGACCCGACCTTCTTTCTCGCCCACGCAACCGGCTTTCACGCACGGTGCTGGGACCAGGTCATCCGACACCTCGGTGGTCGGCATGTATTCGCGGTAGACCAGCGCGGACACGGACGTAGCGACGCACCCGAGATCACGCACTGGGACGCGTTCGGCAAGGACCTGGCCGCGATCACGAGTGCGCTCGATCTTCGCAACATCGTCGGTGTCGGCCACTCGATGGGCGGCCACGCGATGACCGACGCGGCCGCCGCGTGCCCGGACCGGTTCGACAGGCTGCTGCTGATCGATCCAGTGATTGCAGGCCCAGACGACTACCTGTCCGGCGGATGGAAGCTCTCGCCCCTCGGCGGGGAACCCCATCCGACGTCAAAGCGAAAGAACCGCTTCGGCTCGCCCGAAGAGATGATCGAGCGCTTCCGAGACCGGCCCCCGTACGCGGAATTCGATCCAGATTGCCTGCGCGACTACTGCACGTACGGACTCGTGCCGGCGACGGAATCCGGCGGCTTCGTCCTCGCCTGCGCCCCGACGACCGAAGCGAACGTCTACATGACTAGCCGCACGAACCCCGGCGTGTATGACAGCGCCCGTGCGCTCGAGATCCCGGTTCAGATCGTTCGCGCCAAACTGCCCCCGGCCGACCGCGACGTGATGGATTTCTCGTCGTCCCCGACGTGGCCAGGCCTGGTGAACGAGTTTCGCCTGGGGCGCGAGGTGTTCCTCGCTGACCGCACGCACTTCATCCCGTTGGAGACACCCGAATACGTGGCGCGGTTGATCGTAGACCGCGACCCCCTTCCTCCGCGGCATCGTTCGTAGTCGCCGGCTCCATCCATTACGATTCGGCTCGAGGACGACGGTGGCGGACACGGAGCAAGAGAACGAGCGGGAGGAGCAACTCCTGCAGCTCCAGCGGATGGAGTCGAAGCTCGTGGCGGCCGCGGTAAACTACCCGGGAGTGATCACGCGACGCCGCGAGCACCAGCTCCGCTATGCCATCACGCTCGCCGGACTCGAGACCTTCCAGCCCGGCGCCGCACGAAAGGGGGGCCGAACGGATCACCCCGAAGTGCGCGTGCGCACTCCTCGACTGGCGCGCTGGCGAGAGCGGATTCTCCGGGAGCTACGCGATCCCATCCTGGATCCGCTGTCAGGAGATCTACGCCTCGCCAACGCAGCCAAGCTTCTAGGCCCCTTGGTGCCCGAGGTGGAAAAGACGCGCGCGGAGATCATCGAGAAGTACGCGAACGACTTCCCCGCAACCGCGCTCGATCAGGAACTCGGGAAGAAGACTCTCGTGACGATCGCCGGCGGAGGCGGCGGATCGGGCTACGTCTACATCGGCGCGTGGTCCGCGCTACAGGCAGCCGGCTTCGTTCCCGGGTACGTGATCGGCTCGTCGATGGGCGCGCTGCTCGGCCTTTTCCGCGCCGTGCGCAAGCGCGGCGACTTCGACGCGTACATACGCTTCGCCAAGAGCATGCGGACTCGGTCCGACGAGATTTTCCGCTTCGTGAGCCTCAACACCCGGTACGGGTTTCCGGGCATCGCGCGGCTCTATCTTCGCGCCGCCATCGGTTCGGCTTTCCAGAACGAGAACGGCGAGGACATGCTTCTGCCCGACCTGGAGATCCCCTACGAGGCCATCGTCGCGGGCGTTCTGCGCGGTGCCCTGACCGAGACGCCAGAGGAGTACACGCGTTCGCACCACCTCGCCGTAGACAAGAGACCGAGCGCACTACAGCTCCGCGCACAAGTCGGCGCCCAGCTCGTACGGCTGGCGGGCTTCATCAATCCGCGCGTCGTGAAGGAGATCGTGATCGGAGGCGACGACCTCACGCGCAGCTTCAACGTCGTCGATGCCGCGGGCTTCTCCGCCGCCATTCCCGGAATCCTCCACTACGACGTCGCGCGCGACGACCCCCACATGAACGGAATCCTGACCGCGCTGATGGAACGCGAGGACGTCAGCGCACTGGTCGACGGCGGCGTAGCGAACAACGTGCCGGCTCGCACCGCGTGGCATCAGGTGCAGCGCGGAAAGATCGGCACACGAAACTGCTACTACCTCGCGATGGACTGCTTCTACCCGCAATACGGCCCGGGGCACATCTGGCTGCAGCCCGTCACCCGACTCGTCTCGTATCAGGTCGCGTTGAATGCACGATACGCACACCGCCGGCTCGAAATGTACCCCACGCTCTCACCGATCACCCTGCTCCCAGAGGCGTCGGAGTTGGACAAGGCCGTCGGCTGGGGCCACGACCAGATCCAGCAACACGTCCCCTACATCGCCAAGTTCCTGGAACGGGTCCGCTGGACATCCTGAGCCTCACTCACCCTGACGAGCCCAACTGAACACACGAATCCTCCGTGAAACGGTGGTGCTCGGCGCCGAGGAAGGCGCCGACGGAGGCCGCCGGGCGCGGGCGGGGCAAGCCTTTGGACTTACATCCAGCGCAGCGCCGATCCCGGCGGGAGCGGCGACGCGAGGCACAGGCTCTCGCCGGCCGCGATGGCTCGGGGGGCGGGCAAGGAGGCGAAGAACTCCTCGAGAGGGTCGCCGAGGATCGACTGGGTCACGAACTGCGCACGCGGCGTCACGGACGACGTTGCGATTCGGTTTCGCGTGCCCCAGCCGACGACGTAGTCGTCGCAGCTACCGGCCTCCCCTACCGTCTGCGTCGCGAAACCAACCCGCCGATCGAAGCCGAAGTGGCGCTTGAGCATCGTTTCCTCGAACAGCATCGCGAAGTCTTCCTGCTGTGAACTGTACGCGTACGGGTCGCTCGCTCCGTCGGGCTCGAACGCCTCTCCGACCTCCTCTGCGGTCAGCGCGCGCTGCTCCGAAGTCGCGTCGCCGCCGAGGTACAGAACCCGCGCGAGTCCGGCCCAGAGACCCGAGCGCAAAGGCCGCGCGGAAGCGAGCCGACCCGATAGACGTTGGCCCTCGAGCCGCGCCACCGCATCGACGACCGTCTCGCCGGCACCGAGCAAAGCGAGTTGGCCGGGCGGAAGGAAATCGTTGGCGTGCGCGCCTTCATGAAACAGCAGCGCAGCCACGGCTGGGACCCGATCTTCGAGATCTCGTACGGGGCCCGCACCGAAGAACGCGGGACCGTCACCGTCGAGGTAACTCGAAAAGAGGATGAAGCCGAGATCGGACCCAAAGCCCGAGCGGTAGTCCGCTTCGTCACCGATCGTCTCTTCTTCCTCGGGAGTGAGCCAGAGGTGTCGCGGGTCGATGTACACCGCTCCGGTGAGCGACCAGTAGAAGGACGGCCGCACGTCATCGTCGACCACGATCGCGGTCAGCGCTCCGAGCACGCGGCGAAGCTCGGCCGGTTGCCGCTCCAAAACCTCGCGCAAGCGAGCTCCCATCCAACCGTGCGAGACGACCACGCGATCCATGATGTCGCCGACGGTGGGCTGGCTGTCGCGAAGCGCAATCGGGGGCAGAATGCCTATCGTACACGACGACGGCTCTCGCCGAGGGTCGACGCAACGCACGAGATCGGGCGCAAACGGAGACTCGGCGACGTAGGCGAAGGCATCCGAGAGGTCTGGCGTGCGACCGCCCGGCCCGGTGTGGTCCGTCTCCCCGCCCCCACACCCGACGAGAGCGCCAACGGCGACCAGCGAGACCCAGCGAATCGACCTCCAGAGCATTTCCGCACGGTATCAGTGTTCACCGAATCGAGCAGCGGAAATTGTCGCGACGCCGCCGCGCCCGCCCCAGCCACCTCTCGCGCAAAGTGCTCAGCCGCGAGAGACGGTGCGGAGCCAGGGCGGGCGGCGGGCTCAGCGCTCTCGCGCCAGGGCGCGGCCCCAGGGAGAGTTCGTGGTACCCTCGAGCCATGGCCGACAAAGCCGGTGACCTCTTCCGATTTCCCGAAGCGCCGTCGTCGCCCCCGCCCGAGTTCGACTCTGCCTTTCGCCGACACTTCCTCGAGCTTCTGGTATGGCGTCGCGACGTCCGAAGATTCCGCTCCGACCCGGTGTCCGACGAACTGGTGCGCGAGCTGATCTCCATGGCGCGCCTCGCCCCCTCGGTGGGCCTATCCGAGCCCTGGCGGTTCGTGCGCATCGGATCACCGGCGCGCCGCGCGGCCGTACGCGAGAACTTCCTCGCCTGTAACGCAGACGCCCTCTCCTCGTACTCCGGCGATCGCGCCGAACAGTACGCGCACCTGAAGCTGGAGGGGCTCGACACGGCCCCCGTGCACTTGGCTGTCTTCGTCGACCCCGACCCCGACCAAGGCCATGGTCTGGGCCGCAAGACCATGCCCGAGACCGTGGCGTACTCGGCCGCGATGGCAATCTACACCCTTTGGCTCGCCGCCCGCACCCACCGGGTAGGCGTCGGCTGGGTGTCAATCCTGACGCCGAAGGACATCGTCCGCGCCCTCGACGTCCCAGAGAACTGGCGCTTCATCGCGTACCTCTGCGTGGGCTACCCGGCGGAAGAATCTCCGTCACCCGCGTTGAGCCGTGCGGGATGGGAACAGCGTAGCGAGCCCGCAGGATTCCTCATCGAGCGCTGACGGCGGTTCGCTAGCCCCCGTTCGCGGCCGGCACGTAGGTTCGGCAGGGCTGGCCGCGTAGCCCGGGGCACGGTGGGTCCACGTCGGGTGGGTTCGCGTTTCGGATGATGGGGAGCAGCAACCGCGAAGGCTTCTTGCGCGTGCGGGAAACCTCGTTCAACACCGTGCCGCCAGTCGGCGGAGTATCGAAACGCCAACGGGTCCGGTCGCCACCCGGGGCCTCGAGGGTGATTCGGATGCGGGAACCCTTGCGGAACACGTGCGCGACCGCGAGCAGCCCGACGCGGACGCGGACGAACTCGCCGGCCGGCATCTCCTGGGCGTCCACCTCGAGATGAGTCATCCACGGCTCCAGGCGTGTGCGCTTACGCAGGTCCTCTTGGCGATGCGAAGCACGCAACCACCCGCTTTGTACGTACGTCTCGAGTCCGTCGGCCCGAATCTCGCTGAGAGTGACCTGAAGGTCGGTGTCCGCTGCGCTCGAGCGCAGCCAAAGGTCGACGGCCGAGGGTCCAGCGATAGTGATGTCTTCGTCGAGCGGCTCGGTGGCGTACCCGAGCGCCGTGTCACCGAGCAGCGGACGCCAATTGTACGGGGGCATGACCTTCCACGAGTCGGCCGAACCCGAGCCAGGTAGAGTCTGCTGGGGACGGGCATCGGGATCGGGCCGGTAGGAATCCACTCCAGACGCGTCGCGGGCGGGCCGCCGCGGGGTGAGAGTCCCGTCCGGGCCGAAGTAGAACCGACCGTACCGCTTCTCGCGGGGCGGCCACGCTTCGAAGCCCATCTCGAACGTCGGCGCCGGCAGGCCCGCGGTCGGTGAACCTGCTCCGTTCTCGAACAACACGCGGAATCGGGGCGACGACTCGAACAGGGTCTTCGCTTCGTTGAAGTCGTGGATCCCGTCGTACCTGTCCGCAGGCAACGGCGGCGTCGGCGCTCCGCTTCCAAGAATCTCACCCGCGATGACTGCGGCAAACGGAGCGGACCGGCCAGGGTCCGGCAGAGTGCCCGCAACATAGAGATCGAGGAACGCGATCCACTCGTACAGCACCTCTGGCTCGAGCGAACTCGAATGCACGCCGTTGAGCATCGTCACCTTGACGTCTCTACCCCGCGGCAACTGCTTGAGCATCGAGGCAAACCCGGCGCCAGTCTGCTCGTCGTGCCAGGCGCCTGCGAGGAAAATGGGGACCTCGATCTCCGAGATCCACTGGCTCGGGGACCTCGGATCCATCAGCCCGGCGACGTAGTAGGGCTCGTTGGTCGTGAATTCGATCGGATCCAGGGTCTGCAGCCGCAGCCTCTGGTTCTCGAGGCAGACCGCGTCCCCATCGTTTACGCGGCGGCGCGCCCAGCCTTGCCCTCCCTCCGGCGCCGGCTCGGCGTCGTTTTTTCTCTCCTGCAGCCAGCTCTCGGCGAAACCAGTGTTGCGAATACCGCCGGGGAACCCGGGGAACCGAAAGATATCGCTGATCACCGAGAGCGGCGCGATCGCTGCGAGCCCAGGGGGATTTGCGCCACCGACGTACAACTGACTGATGCCCGGGAACGAAATCCCGACCATGCCGACCTTCCCAGCAACCCAGCTCTGCGCTGCGACGACCTCGATCACATCGTAGCCGTCCGCCGTCGTCGGCAGATCGAACAGGTCGAACACGCCGCCCGAGCAACCCGAGCCGCGCATGTTCACGCCAACCGTCGCGAACCCTAGCGCCGAAGAAAGGAGAGTCGAAGGCTGGAACCCCTCCGGGTTGGACGGATCATAGCCCGAGTACTCGACGACGGTAGGAAACGGCCCCTGCGCGAGCGTCTTGCCCAGCGGTGCGCGCACCATCGCCGAAAGGAGCGTGCCATCACGCATCCGGATGTACTGATACCCGTCCCTCAGCCCCTGCGATGCGTAAATCGTCCCGCTCGGATGGTTCGAGAACACGAGGGTCGTCGCCAGGGTGGGAGGATCGGCGGCCCCGACCTCCCGAAGCGCATACGACTGGCCCTCTCCGAGCTCCCGGAAGAGCAGGCTGCCAAAGCGATCGGCGAAGCCGGTTTCGAGTGGGTTTCCGCTGGGGGTCTCCAACGCGATCTCGGTGCCCTCGGCAACCCCGTGTACGGCCAAGAAACCGATGCCCTCTTGAACGTTCAGAGCCAGCCCCGTCGACGGCAGCAGCACGCACAAAATTGATACAAGGAAGGAAGGGAGACGGTTTCGCATGGTCGAGGGACTCCTTGGCACGAACGGGGGCGGTGACTTGCGTCGACCTCAAACTAGCCGGCAGGTGCCCCCGCGGTCCAGCCCCAGAAAAACCTGCGACCCCCAGCTCGGCGGGCGGCTTGCATCGACCCCGGCAGTAGCCTTCAACCAAGCCATGAAAGCGCTGGTCTACCACGCTCCTTTCGACATTCGCTGCGAGGACGTCGCGAACCCCGACCCCTTGGCCATCGATGGCGCGGTGGTCCGAATCACGCACTCCGGGATCTGCGGCAGCGACCTTCACATCTACGAAGGCCACGGATGGGCGGGCCCAGGGTTCACGACCGGACACGAGGCCGTCGGCGAAGTGGTCGAGGTTGGCTCGGCAGTCCGCCGCTTCAAGTCGGGTGACCGGGTCATGATCTCAGGCGCCGCCGCGTGCGCGACGTGCCTCCCGTGCGCGCGTGGACGCATCGATCTCTGCGACTCCGGCGAAGCGAGCGTGTTCGGGATCGGACTTGGACTGGCCGGATCTCAGGCCGAGGCCGTGGGCGTTCCGGGGGCCGACAACACTCTCGCGCGGATCCCTGATGGAATGACCGACGAGCAGGCCCTCATGCTCACCGACAACCTACCGACGGGCTGGTTCGGAGCGACCCGCGCCGACATCGTGCCGGGCTCGACAGTCGCCGTCGTCGGACTCGGCCCCGTCGGCCAGCACGCGGTCGAATCGGCCCTCGTGCTCGGCGCGTCCCGCGTGCTGGCACTCGACCTCGTGCCCGCGCGACTCGCCGCCGCGGCCGCCGTCGGTGCCGAGCCCGTTGCCGTCGATGACGCCACCGCGGCGCGCGTCCGCGAGATGACCGGAGGCCGCGGCGTCGATGCCTCGATCGAGGCGGTTGGCCGCGACGACTCGATCAAGCTCGCAATGGACGTCGCTGGGCGGGGCGCGACGATCTCTATCGTCGGCGTGCCGCAATCTCCGGTCGTCGGGGTTCCTTCAATGGCCCTCCAAGGCCAGAACCAGACTCTCCGCATGAGCCTGTGCCCGGTTCAATCCACCTGGAGCACCCTCATCCCGCTCGTCCTGACCGAGCGCCTTCATCCCGAGCGCGTCATCACGACGCGCCTGGCGCTGACCGATGGGGCCGACGCCTACTCCAGATTCCACGCGCGCCAAGACGGCGTGATGAAGGTCGTCCTCCGCGCTTAGACAAGCCGCGCGCACATCACATCTCGCGCCCCCCATTGCCAACACCGGCCCCACGGCAACCTCCGACCGCTACCCATCTCGTTCCCCTCGTCCGGCCGGCCACTCCTGGCCGTCCTCGCCCGGGTGCCAACGGTCACAGGCGATCGTCAAGGATTGAGCGGACCGAGGGGCGACGGCTCGTCGTTCGAAGACTCCGCCGCGCGCGCACGAGCGACGACCGCGTTTCTCCGTAGCGCCGCGGGCGACCACGTACCGTCGGCCCGTCTCCGAGTCTCTTGCGCGGCGAACAACGACGCTTCGAGGCTAGAGATCTCCCGCCCAAGCTCGGGCGACTCGGACTCGGCAACGAAGCTTTCCACGGTCGCGGTGCCGTCCGCCCGCGCACGACGATCCAGCCAGGCGAAGAACGCCGCCAGGATGGCGCGCGGTTCACCCCGTTGTGTCGCGCGCACAAAGGCCCCGAAGTACGCCCGCTCAGAACGTCGCGCGCGCTCGAGGCACGCAAGCGCACCTCGTCGCCCGGCAGCAAGCCACCCGCGCCGGGCAGCGAGCACGAACAGCCCGACGGCGACGGCAGCTACGATACCGACCAGCCACCACCCCCTGTCGGGCCCCATTGCGGCGTCGACCGATGCGTTCGGAGCGACCCGAAACTCGACCGCCGAAAGGCTCGCCGTCTCCATCCGCTGGTCGACGACGTTCCACCAGCGCACGGTGACCGCGGGCAGCGCGTACGAGCCCGGGCGCTCGAGGATCCAGCTCGTCGACTCCACGCGCTCCGCCGTCGGCTCTGCCCCTCGACGGCCGGGTGTATCGACGAGCCGAGGCGTGTCCGAATACGGCGACAAGCCATCAATGGGCGCCGCACCGATCTCGGCCAACAACATCGCGCGCGTCTTCTGCGCGCGGATTCGGATCGTGCGCCGCAACGCATCCCCGACGAGGAGGCCTTCGGGGCGCGGCTCGACGTCTTGCGTGAGCTCCAGTCCCGAGGCGACCAGCACGCGATCGCCGGCCTCCACCCCGGGAGGAAGGCGTGCAGCGAAACGCTGGACCGGAATCGGCATCTCGGCAGACACCGACCGACCATCGACCGAGTAGGTGACACCTACCGACGCGGCCGGCGTCTCGAAGGCGCCAGCCCGCTGCGGGTAGAGCACGTACTCGTTCGAGACACCGGACCACGTCACTCCCCCGACCGACTCGGTGAGATTGAGACCACTCTCGCCCGACGCAACGACGACGACCCCGCCGATCTCGAGTTCGGGCAGGTGAGGCGCACCAAGCAGCCACGTGGGGACGATCACCTCCACGACGAGGCGCACCTCCTCACCAACCACCACCTCGGTCGGCGCGATCCGTGAGCGAACGATGGGTGTCGCGGCCCAAGCCGCCCCTGCCTGCAGCAACAGCAACGCGATCAGACAGGACCCGAACCGGAGCGTGGTCATGGCGGCTCCCCGAAAGCCCGCTCACGTTCCTTCGCTTCTTCCTGGAAGGCGAACTTCAACCGCAGAAAATCCGCCGGGTCGCTCTTCAAGCCCCGAAGCCAGAGCTCGCCGATCTGCTCGTCCGAGAGGCCCTGCATCTCAACCTCGCCGCGCGATCCCCTATTCTCCTTGTTGTCGAACCGCACGTCGTCGGCGTCGAAGGTCGGCGGCGGCACGTCGTCGTCGTCGTCGTCGGGTTGCGCAAGTTTCTTACGCATCAGCGCAAGGTTGGCCTCGGCATCCGACCAGCCGGGGCGAACCACCAGGGCCCGCTCGAATGCGGCGGCCGCGCTCTCGTAATCGCCGAGCCGGGCCCAGACGTTGCCGAGATCGTAGATCGCCTCGGGTGACTTCAGGGGCGACCACGCCACGGTCGCACACTCGAGATCTCCCGACCGATAACACGCGACACCTTGCCAAAACGGATCTTCGAACGTCGCGGCGGCACGCTCGTAGTCGCCCCGATCGAACCAGTACCGTCCCTGTTGATTCGGAGTGAGCCACAGATCGAGGAACGAGAACGCGGCCGCCGGTGTCGGGCTCCACACGTACAGGAACGCCGCTGCGGCCGCGCCCCATCGTAGCCCGAACCCTCGACGGAACGAGAGAAGCGCCAACGCGACGATTGGGTACAGCAGGTAGAAGCCGAAATCCTTCCAGCGATTCATCCTATCGATCGTGTCGAGCGCACCGGTCGCGGCGCGTACCCTCCTGGCGATGTCGGCCACGTCGCGGCCGTCGACGGTGAGGCCGACGACCTCGACCACGTCGGCAACGGGCACGAGCCCCTGCTCCGGGCCGACCGAGAGCGCCAACACCGAGAGCCCGTCGCGGCGCGCGGCCTTCAGCGCCTCGCGATGCCCCGCTTCGATTCCGTCGGTGAGAAAAGCAACGGCACCGGGCACCTCTTCGCTCGCGAGCAACGCTCGCGCCTCGGCCAGGGCGGCCGACGCATTCTTGCCTGCAAGGGGCATCACGTCCGTCGACAAGGCCGCGACATAGTGCGCCAACACGTCTGGGTCTTCGGTGGGCGGCAGAACGACGTGCGCGCTGCCCGCGTACGCCACGAGCCCAGTGCGGGCGCCGGCCCGCGCCGCGACGAGATCGCGCGCCTTCTGTTTTGCCCGCTCCAGCCGACTCGGAGCGACGTCCTCGCGATCCATGGACGCCGACACATCGAGAGCAATCACGAGCGGGGCACGATCGGCGTCCAGAGGAGGCGCTTCGCGCTCCCACGTCGGACCAGCCAGCGCGATCGACGAGAGGGCCAGAAGTGTCGCCAGGAGGTGAACCGGACGAAATCTTTGGCGGCGCGACTCGCCGACCACGAGATGGGCGAGCAGCTCCGGTGCGATCACGTTCCGCCACGGCCGGACGGGATCGTCGCGCCGCGTGACCAAGGCCAGGAGCAGACCCGTCACCGGCACGACCGCCAGCCACCACGGGCGCAGAAAATGAAACGCGCCCAGAGTATCCGCGTCAGGCATCGCGCCGCCTGCGGGACAGGAATCCCCCGGTGAGCTGTGCGAGTTGAAAAAGCAGCAGCGACAGGACCGCTGCGGCAAGCGGCCACACGAACAACGGTCTCTTCGGCCGCCAGGTCTTCACCTCGAACTCACTGGGCTCGAGCGCGTCGAGCGCGGCGTAGACCCGTTCGAGCTCTCCTCGATCCGTGGCCAGGAAGCTCTCGCCACCCGTGGCCTCAGCGACTCCGTCGAGCGTCGCGATGTCCAGCGGGTCTTCGCCGGCCGCGGTCGGATCACCGACGCCGATCGGGTAGATCGTGACCCCCTCATGCGCCGCCAACTCCGCCGCCTTGCGCGGCGTGACGCGACTGGCCGTGTCGTTCCCATCAGTCAGCAAGACCATCACCCGCCCGTCGCTCTTGCTCTTTTCGAAGAGCTTGATTCCAAGCCCGATCGCGTCTCCGACGGCGGTCTGGGGCCCGGCCATCGAAACACGCGTCTCGTCGAGTAGCTCGCGGGCCGCACGCAGGTCCGGTGTAAACGGCACCTGCGCGTGCGCCGCCGTACCGAACACGATCAGCCCGACCCGATCCCCCTGACGTCGGGCGAGAAAGTCGTCGATGACCTGCTTCACGGCGTCGAGTCGCGAAGTCTGCACGCCGTCCGGGCCTGTGAAATCGCGCGTCGCCATGGAACCCGACAGGTCGACCGCGAGCAGCAAGTCGCGGCCGGTCTCCGTACGTTCGATGGGCGGCTCGAGCAATACCGGACGCGCGAGCGCAACGATCAGCAGGACCCACACCAGCGCGCCGACCGCCGTCTGCCTCCAGGTCCGATCCTGAACGACGGCGCCCTCCGCTGGCGAAGTTTCAGCCGCGTGCGCCAGCTCGGTAAAGAACGGCGCACGCACTGCGGGACGAATCTCCCGATACGCGGGAGCGAACCAGCGCACGAGAAGGGGCAGCGGCAGGAGGAGGAGCGCCCATGACTGATCGAGTCCGAGCATCACCATCTCAGGCCTCGGCGCTCGCGGGAAGGGAACGCCGGTGCTCACGTACCCACGACTCGACTGCGCCGAACAGCGCGACCGTCTCCTCGTCCGGGAATTGGTCCAGACGCTCCGGTGAACAGAAGGCGGCTTCCTCCAAACGCCGGCCCGGCCCGTCGACGAACGACTTCCGCCCGCCCAAGTCATCGAGGAAACGGAGCCAGTCCTCGCCCGAGAGCGCCGCCACGCGCTCGCGCGGCGCAAAGGCGAGCACGGTCCGCTTCACCAGCGGGGCCAGCCCAACGAGCGCCCCCGCGCGGCGTAGCGGGTCGCGAAGCTGCACCTCGAGAGCCGCGAGCTCGTCGAGCGCCCTCCTCCGATACGCGTCGGCACGCCAGCGGCGCCAACGGTCCCGGATCAGCCCGGCCGTGGCCACCGCGACCAACGCCCCGAGGACTGCCCACCCCAGGGTCGCCGGCAGGTACGAGACTGGCTCCACCAGGACGATGTCGCGCAGCCCGATCAGCCCTGGCTCGAATACGGCCTTCGCCACGCCTCAGCTCCGGCGCGGCCGCGCGGCGCCGCCGAGCAACCGACGAACCTGCTCCGCGGGCCCTTCACCCGTCCGGATCGGCAAAACCGGGACGCCGATCTCTCCGGCCCACGCCAGCACCTCCGCGACTCGCCCCGCAGCGAACGCGCCCACCCGCTCTCTCGTCCGACCGCCGGCCAGGTCGAGTTCCACTTGAAGGCGACCGTCTCCCACGACATACCGACTGTGACTCGGCAGCTTTGTCGCCAGCGCGTCGTGCACGAGGATCGCCAGCACGTCGTTGTGGATCGCCGTCCGGGAGAGAACCGCCCGCGTCTGCTCATCGGCGCCGTCAAAGTCGCTGATGACGCAAACCAACCAATCGTGTCGTGCCTGTCGCGCCGCTCGCTCCAGCGCCTCATTGAGCCGCTCGGGCCGGCGGATTGTTTCACCTTCGACCGACAGAGCATGATTCTGCGAGAGGATCGCTTCGAAGATCTGATGCACCGCCCGCTCGCTCCGCTGCGGCCGGATCTCGCGAACCTCCTCATCGTTGAAGACCAGCGCGCCCACGCGATCACCCACCGAGACCACACGCCACGCGGCGAGGGCCGCGGCCTCGGCCGCCGTAACGGATTTCATCGCCCGCCGACTTCCGAAGAACATCGACAGCCGCTGGTCGACGACGAGCAAGACCGGCCGGTCGCGCTCCTCTGTGTACACGCGCACGTGCGGGCGCCCGGTGCGGGCGGTTACTTTCCAGTCGATCGTCCGAACGTCGTCGCCTGGAACGTAGGAGCGCATCTCTTCGAAGTTGAGACCTCGTCCCCGGAGGCGCGACGCGTAACGCCCGGTGAGCAAACTGTGCACGGGCTGCCGAGGCAGAAAGCCGAAGCCGCGCGCCTTGTGCCGCAGTGCGACGAGCTCTTCGAGCGTCGCGTAGACCCCCGGTGCGCTCGGATTCGACGTCATCGGAGAGCCCGCTCAGGCCACGGCAACCACGCGCACGGCTTCGGCCACCACGCGATCCGCAGTCACACCAGCCGCATTCGCCTCGTAACTGAGCTGTAGCCGATGGCGCAGGACACTCTGTACGACCCCTCGGGCGTCGTCAGGCGTCACGTGGTCTCGCCCGGCCAACCAAGCGTGGGCGCGGGAGCAACGATCGAGGCCAATCGCGCCGCGAGGACTCGCGCCGACCTGAATCCAGGTGGCGAGATCCCCACCGTACCTCTGCGGCGTGCGCGTCGCGTTCACGAGGTCCACGAAGTAGCGATCGATCGCGTCTGCCACGTGCACGGCGCGGATCTCCGAGCGGGCCGCGAAGACCACATCTTGCGAGATGGGCTCGTCCGCCTCCCGGGCCGCGGCCCCCGCTCGCTTCTCTTCCTGTTCTTCGCGCCGCACGAGCCGCACGACCTCGACCTCGTCATCCGCGCCCGGGTAGTCGATCGTAACGTGCATCAGAAACCGGTCCATCTGCGCCTCTGGCAGTGGATACGTCCCCTCCTGCTCGATCGGGTTCTGGGTCGCCATGACCAAGAACAAATCGGGTAGCGGGTGGGTCTTGCCACCGACCGTGACCTGGCGTTCCTCCATCGCTTCGAGAAGCGCGGACTGGACCTTGGCTGGTGCGCGGTTGATCTCGTCTGCGAGAATCATGTTGTTGAAGATCGGCCCCGGCGCGAAACGGAACTCGCCCGTGCCGCCAGCCGAGTGGTACACCTCGGTTCCGGTAACGTCAGAGGGAAGCAGGTCCGGCGTGAACTGAATACGAGAAAGACCAGCGGCCAGATTCGACGCCAGGCTCTTGACCGCGCGGGTCTTCGCGAGGCCGGGGAGCCCCTCGACGAGCACGTGGCCGTCGGCGAGCAGAGCGATCAACAATTGCTGGACGACCTGCTCTTGTCCGACGATGGAACGCCCCATCCGCTCGCGGAGTGTTTCAATCGATTCGCGGGCCGTCATGGTTGCTGCGCATCTTGAACGGCCGCCCTCGCATGTCAACCGCGACCGGAGGCGCGCAACCGCCTTCACGCCCCGCCCGATCATGGTACGGTATCCCAATGACACGGATCATGTCCCTTACCTGCCTCGCGGCCCTTCTTGCGTACGCGCCAGCTGCGGCAAGCGGCGGCGCGCCGGTTCCCGACACCGTCGCGGCGGCGGTCGCGCACGCCGATCGGCCCGCCGCCGATCGAGCTCGCGACGAGGACCGTCGGCCCGGTGAGGTCGTTGCCTTCTTCGGCATCGAGCCCGGCATGAGGGTGGCCGACCTGATGGCCGGGGGCGGCTACTATAGCGACATCCTCTGTCGGGCAGTGGGGCACGCGGGAAAGGTCTACGTCCAGAACAACGCGCTCATCCTCGATCGCTTCGGCACGGTCATGATCCCGGCGATCGAGAAGCGGCTCGGCCAACCAGCGCTCGAACACTGCGAGCGTTTCGACGCAGAACTCGACGCATTAGAGCTCCCCGCCGGGTCTCTCGACGCCGCCCTGATGGTGTTGTTCTACCACGACACGTATTGGCAAGAGGTCGACCGAGAGAAGATGAACGCGCAGATTCTCCGCGCGCTAAAGCCCGGCGGGATCTACGGCATCGTCGATCACCACGCCGAACCCGGCTCGAAGGACCGCGACGTGAATACGACCCACCGCGTCGATGCCGCGATCGTGAAGAATGAGATCGTCGCGGCCGGCTTCACGTTCGAGGGCGAGAGCGACCTCTTGAGCCACCCCGAGGACGACCGCACGAAGAACGTCTTTCTTCCGGCAGTTCGGGGCAAGACCGATCGCTTCATCTACAAGTTCCGCAAGCCCAGTGAATGACGAACACGTCGAAGTGACCAAGGCCGAGCTGGTCGCCGCTCTTCGCGAGCGCATCGAAGCTCAGCTCGCAGCGCTGACCGAGTCACAGAACGCGACCCAGGCCGGGGCGTCACACGCGGAGGCGCGCTCTGAGCATCCGAAGGACACCCGCTCTACCGAGGCAGCGTACCTCGCTCGCGGCCTTGCGGACCGCGTGGGCCAGCTGCAGATCGCACTCGATCGGCTTACGCACTTCACCCCGGGCGGCTTGGCCGAGGGGAGCCAGGTCGCACTCGGAGCACTGGTGAGCCTGGAAGACGATGACGGCCATGAGACGGCGCACTTCGTCGTCCCCGCTGGCGGCGGCGAGAAGCTCAATCTCGCGGGTTCGACGGTACACGCCCTGTCCCCGAGCTCCCCGCTCGGCGCGGAGATCATGGGCCGACGGGTCGACGAGGACTTCGAAGTCGACATCCCGCGCGGCCGCCTCACGTACACGATCGTGTCGCTGCGCTAGCCGCGCGCAAGCGGTCGTTCGTGGTCTTCTTCCCCCTGGAATGGTAGCGCTCGATCCGCATGAGCGATTCCATCGAAGATCAAGTGTCCGCCCTGACCAAGCGACTCGACCGCGTGGAGGACGAGTTGGCCATCCACCGCCTCATCGTGCGCTACGGGCTGGCCGTCGACGCAGGCGAAGCCGAGGCCGCCATGGAGCTCTTCACGAAGGATACGCTCTACGAGGTGCGCGCGGTTGGAACCGGGACCGAAGGCGGCCCGGACAAGACGATGGTCATGCGTGGCCGCGGCGCCGTGGGCGAGATGGTGCGCTCCGAAGACCACCAGAAGCTCCTCCCCAACGCGGCCCACACGATCGGACCAGCGGTGGTCAACGTGGATGGCGACGTCGCTACGGCGACGGGCTACACCCGAATCTACCACCGCGACGAAGACGACTTCCGCATGCTTCGGATGGCCGTCAACCACTGGGAGCTCGTGAAGCAGGACGGTCGATGGTGGGTGAAAGCGCGGTACTCACAAGTGCTCGGCGCATCAGACGCACAGGATCTCATGCGCAAGGCACTCGACAAGCCTTTCATGTGAGTCGGCGCAGCCTGACGCCCCTCAGAGCGACCACACCCGAACCACGCCCCGACGACCGCGCAGCTCGTGTCCGCCCGCGTCGCACAGCCCAGCCAGATCCTCTTCGGTGGCGACGCCCTCTTCCCGCGCCGCCTCGACGACCTCGTCGCTCATCGCCACGGCGACTCCAAGTTCCTTGGCGAGCTCCTGCAAGCGACTCGCCACGTTGACGGCATCACCGACGACGGCGAACTGCAGCTGCTCTTCGCCGACGTTGCCGATCACCACGGGACCCCGGTGCATACCCACCCGGACCTGAAGCGGGTTCGCCCCTGCCGCGCGCCGCTCCTGGCTCCAGTCCTCGATCGAGCGCACGATGCCACGAGCGCACCTCAGTGCGTTCGCGGCATCCGTCGCTGAGGGGCCCGGATTCCCGAACGTCGCCATCACGCCATCGCCAAGATACTCCTCCAGCGTCCCATCGTGCGCAAAGACCTGCCGGCTGATCCGCCGGTGATACCCACGGAGCAGCGCGATCACCTCATCTGGAGACTGCTCTGCCGCGAAGGTCGTAAAACCGGCCAGATCAGCGAAGAGCACGATGACGTCCCGCTCCCGCGTCTCGCCCAGAGCGGCCCCTTGGTGAGCCAGCTCCTCCACCAGCTTCGGCGAGAAATATCGAGCGAGATTCGCGCGTTCCCTCTCCACGGACACCTGCTGAACGACGAGCCGCCGCGAGCGGGCAACCGCGATCGCCAGCGTGATCGCAAGGAGAAGCAGCAGGAGCATCTGCCTCAGCCAGACTCCGATCATGATCCGATAGGGCTCGTTGATGAGGTCCAGCCGCTCCCCGAGAGACAACGCCGCGTACCCCTCATAGTCGAAGTCCGCGACCGACTCCGGGAGCAAGACGACCCACAGCACACACAACGACCAGACAGCTGCGCCCGCGAACCCGGTCCACAGAACGAGTCGCGGCGCATAGCTCAGTGCGGAAAGGCCGACCAGGCCAAAGAGATAGAGCTCGTTCGAAAACCGGAGCTGCATCTGCGGCGGGAGGGCCGCCGAATCGAATGGGTTCGCAACGAACACCGCGACCGCCAGAACGCCAGCGTCGATCACCGCTTGGCCGTAGAGCCAGCCGAGGCCGAGGCGGCTGCGCTGAACGAAGAGTGGCACGCTCCCGCTGAGGGCGAGGACTCCGACCAAGCCGAGATACCAGAGTCCAATCGGAAACCGGTTCTCGAACACGACCCAGACCGACACCACGGCGAGGCCAAAGAGGCGCCACCGCATCGCGAGGTGGAGACCGCGCATCTCCTCGGCGGCGATCGCGTGCTGAACCAGATCCTCGCGAGGCGACGTCGGCGTCACGGTCGTCGGATTCAGCGGATTTCGGCGCGGAGTTCAGCGTAGCGATCCAACAGCGGCAATACCTCGTCGCGAGGGGCCGGGGGAAGCGCAAAGACCGCACGAGCAACACCCGCCTCACGAGCTCCTTCGAGTGAGGCGGCCTTGCCCGGGGCGCCGAACAAGGTCACAGGAAGCGCGTCGCGGCCAGCGTCACGACACATCTGGTGGAACTCCGCGATCTGTGAGCCGAGCGCCTTGCGGCCGGGATTGATCGGCACCCAGCCGTCGCCGTACCGAGCCGCCCGCTTCGCACCGAGTGGAAACGCCCCGCCCACGTGCACGGGCGGATGGGGCTTCTGAACTGGCTTCGGCCAAGCGAAAACCGGATCGAAGTCCACGAGGTCGCCGTGATACTCGGCCTTGCTCGACGTCCAGATCTCCTTCATAGCCTCGATCCGCTCACGCATGAGCTTCCAACGAGACTTGAAGTCGGAGGTTCCGTGATTGGCGGCCTCCTCTACATTCCAACCACCGCCGACGCCGAACAGAAACCGCCCGTTCGAAATCTGATCGAGACTCGCGACGCTCTTGGCGGTCTGAATCGGATCGCGCTGCGGCACCAGACAGATGCCCGTGCCGACCTTGAGCTTCTTCGTAACGGCCGCGGCGGCGGACAGCGTGACGAAAGGATCCATCACGTCGTAGTACATCTTCGGCAGATCACCGCCGCCGGGGAACGGCGTCGCCCGACGGACCGGGATGTGCGAGTGCTCAGCAACCCAGAGGGATTCGAAGTCGCGCTCTTCCGCCGCCTGCGCGAGCTCCGTGGGGCCGATGGAGGAGTCCGTAAAGAAGATCGTAAGGCCGAGATCCATGCCTTCGGCCTATCATCGCCCCTGCAGTGCCGCTACCAGAGCGCGGGCTCCGCGCTCTATATCTCGTAGAGCAGTTGCCCCTTGCCGTTCGAGCGACGCTCCGCATCCCCGAGAAGACGAATGTGCTCGAGATGCGCGTACGTCTCGCTCTCGGCCATCGAGCCCCAGCTCCGCTCGCGGAACAGCTTGCGACTGAACGCTTGCACCGTCGCCGGCCCCAGTTCGCGGGCGATCGTCTTCACCTTCTCGAGGCGCTCGTCGTGGTGTTCCTTGATCGCCTCGCAACGAGCCGCGAGATCATCAAAGGGGTGGCCGTGGGCAGGGAGCGCCAGCTCCACGTGGGGTAGCGCCGCCGCGCGGTCGAGCGAATCGAAGAAGGCCGCCAGGGGATCCTTCTCCATCGACAGCCCCGAGATGTGCGGGGTGATGGTTGGAAGAACGTGATCTCCGGCGAGGAACATTCCGTCTTCCTTGTTGTGAAGGCAGAAGTGATCGTTCGTGTGCCCAGGCGTGTGCAGAACGAACCACTCGCGGCCGCCAAGCCGCAGCACATCACCTTGGTCCACCGGGTGACTGATCGGCGGAAACGAGAACGCCCGACCAATCAAGCGCATCGCACGCCACCGAAGCCGCATCTTGAGCGGCGGCTTCGGGCGCTCACCTCCCCACGGCGTCTTCCCCGACCACCCGGAAGACGTCTTCACGACGATCGGTGGACGCTCACCGAACGCTGCGTGATTGTGTCCGTCCGCGGCGCCGTGCGCATGACCATGAGCGTGCAGATCGTCGACCGACACCTCAGGCTCTGCCGGCGCACCGCCAAAGCTGAAGGCGCGATGCGCAACGAGTCGCGCCCCCGACTCCTTCACGATGCGGCTCGCCCCACCGAAATGATCCGCGTGGGAGTGCGTCACGATCACGGTATGGATGTTCTTGACGGCGAGCCCCGCCTGCCCCAGACGATCCTTCAAAGCAGCAAACGACCCGGGAGTCGGAAGTCCCGGATCGACGACGGCCGCGCCATCGCCATCGATCAGCGCATAGCAGTTGACGTGACCCAACCCCGGCATCGAGATGGGCAGCTGCATCCGAAGCACGTCCTTCGCCACCTCGGTGACTTCCGTGCTCGCCTCTTCCTGCTCCTGGCGCGTTCCCATGATGCGTATGTGCGAACGGGCCCAACCGAGAGGAGCGCGACCGCTGTTACATGTGGTAACTTCCGAAACACTCGCTCTCAAGGAGAACGTGACCTCGAGCGGGCGACGGCGGAAAGATCTCAGCCCGCGACACCGGGACCGGAAGAGAGTGCAACCAAGAAGCGAAAAAAGGCCGCCCCATTTGAAGGGGCGGCCCTTTTCGCGCACCGAAAGCGACGCGACTATCCGTTGGGCTTGTCGCCAGAAGCGGCGGCCTTCGCCATCGCCTCGAGGCGATCGATCATCGGCATCTTCTCGACGCCGACCTGCCCATCGAGGCGTTCCGCGATCTCCCGTGGAGACCAACGGCCGTCCTTGAACATCGCCCGAAGCTCGGCTGGCTGATTCCAGATCGCGATCTTGCCGCCCGAGACGGTGTAGACCTGTCCTGTGATGTGCCGAGCCTTGTCGCTCATCAGGTAGACGGCCATCGGAGCGACGTCCTCGGCGTCGCCCATCCCAGCGATCTCCATCGGAACGTTGGCGCTCATGCGCGTGCGCGCGACGGGCGCGATGCAGTTGGCCGTCACACCATACTTGTGAAGGCCGACGGCGGCGCTGCGGACGAGAGAAACGATGCCCCCCTTGGCCGACGCGTAGTTGGCCTGGGCGACCGAACCCGCGAAGGCGCCCGACGTAAAGCCGATCAACGTACCGCTCTTCTGCTTGCGCATGACAGCGGAGGCTGCCTTGAAGACGGTAAAGTGCCCCTTCAAGTGGGTGGCAACGACCGGGTCCCAGTCGTCCTCGGTCATGTTGAAGAGCATGCGCTCGCGAAGGATGCCGGCGACGCAAACGACGCCATCGATCCGACCGAAGTTGTCGACGGCCGACTGGACGATGCTCGCACCGCCTTCCATCTCAGCCACGGAGTTCGCGTTCGCAACGGCTTCGCCGCCCGCCGACTTGATCTCATCGACGACTTCGTTGGCGATCTCGCTGGTGGGCTCCTGCCCATCCATCGACACGCCGTAGTCGTTCACGACGACCTTTGCGCCCTCAGCCGCGCAGGCCAGCGCGATCGCTCGTCCGATGCCTCGGCCCGAGCCCGTGATTGCGACCGCCTTTCCTTCGAGAAAACCACCCATTGTTCTGGAACCTCCTTAATGATTCGGCGCTGTGGGTATCTGCCAACCATACGGAAGGGACGCCGCCGCCGAAAGTCGCCAATTTCGACCCCCACTGCGCGCGCGGAGACGGTCGTTCAAACGGCAACGACGATGTTGGCGGTGCCCGTTTCAGGGTCGAAGACGACCCGGGCCTCCCCGCGTTCGAGCAGCGTGCGGAGCTGCGCGAGCTTCGAGGCGAGGGGGCGCTCCTTCACACCGTAATCCGTGCCGTCGCGGGTAACGAACTCCTGCATCAGCCCGTGGAGGGCCTCGGCGGAAAGCTCCGTGTACGGGACCTCTACCGGCTCTGGCTTCTCTTCGTCCAAGAACCCGAGAGTAGCCTCGGGGTCGCCAGCCGCCAAGGGAGATCCGGGGGAAGTCGGGCTCCCAGCTCCTAGAGCCGGAAGCGCACCGATCCCTTCGAGCACCACAGGCGGAGGCATCTCCCGAAGTTGTGGGTCGGCCTGAGCCACCCGGTGGTGGCTGGGCTTTGAATCTCACGACGGAAGGAGACCCGACACCATGGCAGCAGCAGAAGAGCGAGCGCGACCGCCGCTGCCCCTCACCGAACCCAGCCTCGACGAGATCGCCCGCGAGGGAGCCCGTCGCATGCTCACCGAGGCGCTCGAAGCCGAGGTCACCGACTACATCGAGCGCCACTAGCAGGTTGTTGAAAAGCTCCGGACCGAGCCAGGTGCGCCCCTTCGACCCGAGGCCAAGGCGCGAAAACGACGCGATAGTCGGGCACTCTCGCTAGTTTTCGCAACGCGGGGATCGGGTCGAAGGGACGTGCCTGGC
>JAJCZO010000123.1 GCA_029262355.1 Deltaproteobacteria bacterium | reverse complement strand
CCGACGGGTCTCGTTTGGCGAGATCGGGCTCTCCTTTTGGGGAGGTCTGGGTGCCCGCATCTCCGACGTGGCGATCGCAGACGATCCCGCGTTCTCGGAGAAACCGTTCGTGAGCGCCTCGGTGGTGCGTGTGAACGTCGCGATCTTGCCCGCGCTGTTCGGTCGGATCGAGGTACGCGACGTCGTCCTCGAAGCGCCCACCGTTCGCTTGGTCCGTACCCAGAGCGGGATGAACTTCGATACCCTGGGGGCGGCTGCGGAGGCTGCGCCCGCTCGGGCGGCCGAGAAAACGGCGCCACCCGAATCACCGCGTGAAGCTGGCTTCGGCGCCGCTTTGATCGTTGCGTTGGTGACGATTCGAGATGGTCGAATCGAGTTCGTCGACCGGACGGTCGCGCCGTCGACGACGACGGTGGTGGACCATCTCGACGTGCGCGCGACGGGCGTTGGGACCGCCGCGCCGGCCGCGGTGGAGTTCGCGGTCGCCGTTCTGGGAAGCGACGAGCAAAATGTGCGCGTCGAAGGCACCGTGGGGCCGCTGAACCTCGAGACGGCCGAGAACCTCGACTCGATTTCCTTGGACCTCGGGCTGCGCGTTGGACCCGTCATCCTCGATGAACTGCGCGGGCTGCCTGGGGTGGGCGAGTCGGTCCCGGCCGAGCTTTCGGCCCCGGATCCTTTGACGCTCACCGGGCGGGCTCACGGCAGGCTCGGTGCGGTCGTGTTCGAGGCGAGCGTCGACGCCACGGAGGCTCGCCTCGGTTACGGCGACGCGTTCGTGAAGGGCGAGGGTGTGCCTCTCTCGCTCTCGGCGAAGGGTACTCAGCTGTCGTCTCGGTTCGAACTGCGGCAGCTGGAGCTCGTCCTGGCCTCTCTCCACCTGGTCGGCTCCGGTGCGGTGGTTTCGGGACCACCGGTGAGCGTCGATCTGAAACTCGACGCGGACAAGACTCCGCTCGCGGGGTGGGACCAGGTCCTCCCGCCACTCGCCGGTTACGAGCTGGCCGGTACGGCCGAGATGCATGTCACGGCGAAGGGGCAGGTTGCAGGACCCGCGCTGCCCACTCTGGGGGGTCACCTGGAGCTCGCGAACGTCTCTGCGAGTCAGGGCGGGGCGGCTGCGCACTTCGAAGGTCTATCGACCAACCTAGAATTCACGGGCCGGGCGACGGAGTTTCGGGGCGAGGTCCGAGTCGAGCGCGGGGTCGTGTGGAACGCGGCGTTCGAGAACTTCGTCGCAACCCTCGCTCTCGCAGATGACGTCGTCTCGCTCGATCGGATCCAGGTGGCGCTGTTTGGAGGTTCGTACTCGGGGGTGGGGCGTTATGACTTTCGAAAGTCGGAGGTGCCGCGTTTCGAGTTTCGCCAGGAGCTTCGTGATCTCGACGTGAGCAAGATCCTTGCGAGCCAGGCACCCGACGGAGCGGGTCGTCTCACGGGGCGACTTTGGGGAACCCTGGAACTCGAGGGATCGGGTGTGGGGCCCGAGGCGCTCTTGCAGTCGATAGAAGGGTCCGGCGAGGTCGGCGTCGCCGATGGAGTGTTGGTTGGCGTGAATCTGCCCGAGGCGATCCTCGAGGGGATCACGGGGGTCGGTGGCCTAACCGGGCTTCTTTCCGAGGATCTGCGCCGCAAGTACGTCGACCTCTTCTCTGCCCAAGACACTCCGTTCGAGAAGATGTCGGCCACGATCGAGATCCGCGCGGGGAAGGCGGTGACCGACGACGCGATCATCGCAGCCCGCGACTACTCGTTGCTCGGAGATGGCTCCATCGCGTTCGACGGTGAGCTCGATTTCACCACGACTTTCGTCGCCTCGTCGCCGCTCACGGCCGATGTACTCGGGAGCGTTCGCGAGGCGCGCTACATCACGAACAGTGACGGGCGGCTCGAGGTCCTCGCCAGAGTCGTGGGCGTGCTCCCGGACGTCCGCGTAGAACCCGACGCGGAGTCCGTGGCCAAGTCACTCACCCGCGGTGCCATTGGAACCGGTCTCGAGATCCTCGGCGGGAGCACGAAGAAGGGGGATGCTCTCGCTCCGCAAGAGGGGGATGCGGGCGACCAAGGGAAGAAGCCGAGTGCCGAAGAGGTGGGCGCCGATCTGATTGAGAAAGGTCTTCGGAGCTTGTTCGGAGACTGAGACGCCGCGATTGCCGCGAAGCGGCTCCATCTGTCATCAAGCAGACATCACGACTACGTTTTGCCCGGGGCTGGAATCTATGGGGTCGTCAAGAGAGGATTCCACTGCGTCGCTCTCCTCTCGGCAAGCGGGCATCCTTGCGCGGTCGCTCCTCGGAAGTAGGCGCGTTCATCGTTGTGAGCGACCAAGACCTGGAGGCCCGAGGTCTTCTGAATCGCCTGGTGGTGCCAGCACCCGGAATGGGGAACTCAGCGTCCGGCGTAGGACCGTCGGCGACGTTGAGCCGCGGACTCTTCGCGGTGCCAGCGAAACTCGGGGTCGCGCGATGAGCGCGTCGTGGGTTGAGAGCGCTCCGGGTCGCCGCGGACTGGCGCGCGCACTTGCATGCGCGGCAGTGACTTGGCCGATCGGAAGGTCGTCGCCTTCGGGCGCAGCACGACCTCGACGACGAAACAGATTGGCACGGAGACGAGTACCCACAGCAGGACGCCGAACCACCCTTCGATCGTCGACAAGAACACCCAGCCAGACAACACGAAGAGGGCAGGCAGCCCGCCGCCCAAGAGAGCGTTTCGTGCGATCTTCTTATTGTATGGAGTCAACCGAGTGGCCTTACCGGGGAGGGGGGTAATTTTCCCCGGCCCCGACCATGGCGAAGCCGCTGGCCGAGAGCAAGCCCGGAAATCCTGGTTCGGTGAATGAACGTTTCAACTCCGAGCGCGCCGGGGCTGTAACGCAGTTCGTCAACCGGCGTGAGGCGCGTGCTTCGCCCTGGGCCGTGACTCGGTGGACCAGGCGCGGGGAGACGGAGTCGTCAGAAATTGCGTGTGCATCGGGCACCAGCTGTCCTAGAAGCCGAGCCCGCTGCTACCAGCGGCGGCGGCACGGGACCTCCGGCTGGGTCGAGTGCTCGTGGGGGAACTCGAGGACCGTGTCTCCGCCGGCGGTCGGAAGGCTCACGATGTGGGAGGCGAAGGTCCCTCGTCCGACGGCGGGCCGGACCTCAGCGGTCCAGGACCTCTTGCACGGGCTCGACAAGGGTTTCCGCCATGACCCGGTAGCCCGTGTCGTTGGGATGGACCCAGTCGATGTGCAGAGAGGCGGTGCCTCGAGCGGTGAAGATCGGTTCGAAGTCCACGACCCGAACGTTCTCGGTGCGGCCCACGTCGCGGGTGACCTCTTGGTAGATGGGGTGCGCATCGATGTTCGCATCCACCAAGGTGCGTGGATGCTTCCAGTGTGACGCGACCTCGGCTCGCGTGTCCTCGTCACTCAAGATGGGGGGATATACGAGGAGGATTGGCTCGCTCCCCTTCGACCGCAGCGTTCGCACCGTCGTGATCAGGTTCTCTCGAAATCGTTCGGCCGACACCGCCGGCGTGAAGTCCACCAGCGACGGGCGCGTGCCCGCGCGCGGTTGAGCGAGGTAGTCGAACATCAGCGCACACACGCGGCTCGCGAAGCAGGCGTACGCGGCGCGGCGGATCCAGAGCTCCTCGGCGGCGGTGCGGTAGGCCGGAAAGTGGTCGTTGAAGCCAGGCATGAGTAGAGTGACCGGGGCCGGGTCGTCCGTGCTTTCGGCGAGAAGCCGCGTCGACTGTGAGGTGTAACCGGGAACTCCGAGGTTTCTCACCGGCTGATCGAGGAGGCGCGCCAGGTGCGCGGGGTATGCGTCGGAGTTTCGCGAGCCGTAGCCGAAGGTCGAAGAGTCACCGACGCAGTCTACGGCAGGACGCCCTTCGTGGTGCGACGTGAAGCGATGTCCGTCGCCGTCCGTGGAGAACGGCTGTACCAGTTCGCGACCTGGCCAATCGAGGTGGGGCTTGAGCTCCCACGCGAGGTCACGGTCGGGCTGGTAGAAGGCGGGGAACTTCGGGAACAGCAGTACGCGCGCTCGGTTGTCCGGCGCATGGTACCCGAGGAGCCGCAATCCGATCTCCAGCAGAATCCACGGCAGGAGGAACGCGGCGACCAGCTTCGCCAGGGTGCGCATCGGCGCTCAGTCGTCGGCTTTCCGGCCAGATAAAAGCGCGGCGCCGTTCGCGCTCGGATCGCTGCCGCGCATCATGGCCCGAGGGACTCGCTGATCGGCGAACCACAGAACCCGACCGAGTCCTGTGACCGCGATGATCGGCCGTCTGCGCGCGGCGCCTCGGAGAATCATGTCGGCGCCTTCGCTCGGCGAACGCCGCTCGAACGCAGACGTCTCGGTCGCATCCTCGCGGTCGATACCGCGCCGACCACGAGTGCGCCGCGTCGCGGGAGCCCGCGTGCCAGCGCGAGGCCGATGCCAGAGGCTGCCCCGGAGACGATCGCGATCTTGTTCGTGAAAGACACGGGCCCGGCCCCTTTCGTATCAGACGCCTGGTGTGGTCCCAATCGGCCGAGCTACAACCCCGGGATGTTCTCCAGTGTCGATCACATCATCGTGGCGGTCTCCGACCTGTCTGCTGCGACCGCCGACTACCGCGAGTTGCTCGGTCGCGAGCCCTCGTGGCGCGGAGCTCATCCGGGGCAGGGGACGGCAAATACGCTCTTTCGTCTCGGCAACGGCTACCTGGAACTTCTGACGGCGTCGGGCCAGGGCGGATTCGGCGATCTCGTTCGGCAACGGATCGATGAAGCGGGGGAGGGTGTCCTCGGCCTTGCGTTCCAGACCGCCGACGCGGCGGCCTGTGCGGCCACGCTTCGCGAGAAGGGCATGACTCCGACCGACCCGGTCGATGGTTCGGGGACCGATGAGAAAGGAGGCGCCGAGCGTCGCTGGCGCAATGTCTATCTCCCAGCCGACGAGACCCGCGGCGTGATGATGTTCGCCATCGAACACCTTTCCTCACCGGACGCTCTGCCCCAGGCGGTCCCGACCGGTGCCGAGGGCGCGTCGGTGCGGGAATTCGACCACATCGTCGTGATGACCAAGGACGCGGACGGCGCGCGCGGGCTGTACGGGGACACGTTCGGAATCCGTATGGCACTCGACAAGACGTTCGAGAAGTTCGGTTCGCGGCTGGTCTTCTTCCGACTCGGTGGCATGTCGATCGAGATCGGTGCCTCTCTTGCCGAGGAGCCGGACTCGAGCGCGCCCGACTCGCTGTGGGGGCTCGCGTATCGCGTCCCGGATCTCGCGGCCGGTCAGGCGCGGATTGCCGATGCGGGGCTCGACGTGAGCTCGGTCCGCAAGGGCCGCAAAGCTGGAACGCTCGTGTGCACGGTCAAGAACCGGACCCACGGGGTGGCCACTCTGCTCATCGGCCCCGATCCCGACCCCGCAGGTTGAACTCCTCCCCTTCAGTTCTTGACAGCGGCGCCGATTTGAAGATCGTGGCGCAGGGCAGGAGGGGCATGGAATGAGCAAACATTCGGACGTTCTGGTCGTATTCGGAGCTTCAGGGGACCTGGCGAGGAAGATGACCTTCCCTTCGCTCTACCGACTGGCCAAGCGCAACATGCTGAAGGTGCCGATCGTCGGGGTGTCGTTCTCGGATTGGACCGCGGCCGATCTGAAGGCCTACGCGCGCAAGTCGATCCGTGAGGCGGGTGTTCGGGTGGAGGCAGAGGTTTTCGCGCGGATGACGCGCGGAATGAAGTTCGTCAAGGGCGACTACTCCAAGCTCGAGACCTTCGAACGGGTGAAGGCGTCGATCGGCAAGGCGAAGCGCCCGCTCTTCTACCTCGAGATCCCCCCATCTCTCTTCCAGACGGTGGTCTTCAACCTCTCGAAAGTGGGGCTCACCGACGACGCGCGCGTCATCATCGAGAAGCCATTCGGTCATGATCTCGCGTCGGCGCGGGCCCTGAACGTCGCGCTGCTGAAAGTGCTGCGCGAAGACCAGCTCTACCGGATCGATCACTACCTCGGCAAAGAGCCTGTGCAAGATATTCTCGTGTGGCGCTTTGGCAACACGATGTTCGAGCCGGTTTGGAACCGCCGGTACATCTCTAACGTGCAGATCACCATGTCGGAGACGGTCGACGTGGCCGATCGCGGCTCGTTCTACGACGCCGTGGGGGCGCTGAAGGACGTGGTGCAGAACCACATGATGCAGGTCGTGGCCCTGCTCGCGATGGAGCCACCCGTCACCGCTGCGGCGAAGTGTCTTCACGACGAACAGAACAAGGTCTTCAACTCGATGCGGCCGATAGACCCGAAGAGCTACGTACGCGGCCAGTACGACGGGTACACGAAGGTCGACGGGGTGGCGAAAGGCTCGCGTACGGAGTCGTACTGCGCACTGCGGATCGACATCGACTCGTGGCGTTGGGAAGGGGTGCCGTTCTTTTTGCGGACCGGAAAGGCCCTCGCGACCAAGGCGACTGAGGCGATCGTTGAGTTTCGGTCGCCGCCCAAGCAGCTCTTCGACCACGCGGGATGCGCTGCTCCCGAGACCAACCGAGTCCGTTTCCGTCTGGGGGGCGATGCCGGAGTCTCGATCGACGTGCAGGCGAAGAAGCCTGGCGACGGGATGCACTCCGAGCCGGTTTCGCTGAACGTGGATTTCGCGCAGGCTCTCGGCGATTCCCCGCTTCCCTACGAGCGTCTCCTCGGCGACGCGCTCGCAGGCGAATCGACTTTGTTCGCGTCCGAGCAGGCGGTTGAGGGCACGTGGTCGGCGATCGACCCGATCCTGGGCGACGTTGGCCCAATACGGAAGTACGCGCGTGGCTCGATGGGGCCGAAAGAGGCCGGCAAGCTCACCGCCGACTATGGAGGCTGGGTCGACCCCATCGGGGTCACTGCGAAGTAGCTACCCGAGAACCTCTCGCGAGCGGGTAGATCCTACGAGCTGGACCTCGATCCGCGTGCCGACGAGGTGCGCGCGAACGGAGGAGGAGTACTCCTCGGACAGCTCATCCTAGATCCGCCACAGGGCGATTCCGCCCAGCACACCACCGAGGTTGGAGTGGAGACGAACATTGGATGGCATTTGGTCGGCGTGTAGCAGCTTTACGTTGCCGCCCCCGATGTGCAGGAGCCGGTAGTTCCAAATCGGCTCGACCTGCGTGAGGATCTTGTCGACCCGCTTGCGCCAACGCTTCTTGCCGACGGCGGCGAGGGCCGCCTTGCCCACGTAGTCCTCGTAGGTGCGCCCTTTGCGAAACGGGTGGTGGCCGAGTTCGAGGTTGGGCACGAGCCTTCCGTCGACGAACAGTGCCGAGCCCAGCCCGGTGCCGAGTGTCAGAACCATCTCGACGCCGGTGCCCTCGACCGAGGCATAGCCCTGGACGTCCGCGTCGTTGGCTACCCGGACTGGCTTGCCGGTCATCTCGCGCAGCGTCTTGGCGAGGGAGACCCCGCGCCAGCTGCGGTGTAGATTGGGCGCCGTCCAGATGACCCCGTCGTGGACGACCCCCGGAAAACCAACGGAAACTCTATCGAAATCCGGTTGCTCGGCGATGAGGCCGCGAAGAGCCTCGATGATGGCGCCCGGCGTCGCCGGCCTCGGGGTCTCCACGCGCGTACGCTCGTCGACCGCCTTCCCGAGAGGGTCGAGAACCAGCATCTTTAGTCCCGTGCCCCCGATGTCGATGGACAGCGTACGCGCCGTGGCGTCGTTTCCGGTCATCTACAACACTTGTCACGGACGCGACGCTGATGGGAGCGGGGCGCGCCGGCTTGTCACGTAGCATTGGATACGCTAACCAAGCCTGTTCCTCGAAGCATCATTTTCTAATACCGCACGTCTGACGCAGGCCCTGGCGGCCCCGGTTCTCGGGTGCCCGCGCGGCCCCTAAAATACTGGTGGCAGGATGCAAAGTTTCGGACCCTATCTTCTTGGATTCGTCGCGATTGGCGTGGCCTTGTTCGGTCTCAACACCGCTCGGAAACTCTTTCGACAAGTGGACGCCGTAGAGGTCGACAACGAAAAGGTCGCCGACATCGGACAGCAGATTCAGGACGGCGCGATGGCCTTCCTGCGCGCCGAGTATCGGGTGCTGTCCGTCTTCGTCGTCGTCGTCGCGGGCCTTCTGGTCGTCGCGACAGCGAGTTGGCAGACTCCGGTCGCGTTCCTTCTCGGTGCGATCTCGAGTGTCGCCGCCGGCTTCGCAGGTATGCGCGCTGCCACGACCGCGAACACCCGCACTGCCATGGCGGCAAACCGGAGTGGCGCCGGCGCTGCCCTGCTCGTCGCCTACAACGGCGGCGCGGTGATGGGCTTGTGCGTCGGTGGTCTCGGCCTTCTCGGGATTGCGGTCATGTACATGGTCTGGGGCCACAGCCTGGACTCGGTCCAGTACATCAGCGGATTCGGCATGGGCGCCAGCAGCATCGCGCTTTTCGCGCGTGTGGGCGGCGGCATCTACACGAAGGCCGCTGACGTCGGCGCCGACCTCGTCGGTAAGATCGAAGCCGGCATCCCCGAAGACGATCCTCGAAACCCCGGTGTCATCGCCGACAACGTGGGCGACAACGTCGGTGACGTTGCGGGTATGGGCGCGGACATCTTCGAGTCGTTCGTTGGTTCGATCATCGCATCGATCGTCCTCGGGGCCACCATCACGGCTTCGACGTCGGGTCTGATGTTCCCCGAAGGGCACATCCTCACCAGTGCAGACAGGGCTACGCTGATGGCGCTCCCGGTCCTACTGGCGCTCGTCGGGTTTGGCTCCAGCATGGTCGGCATCGCGTCGATGAACTGGCTCAAGAACTCGGAGCCGGCTGGTGCGCTGCGCAACACGACGCTGATCGGTGCGGGTTTGTTCTGGGTGCTCAGCTTCATCGTGCTGGGGATCTTCGGCTTCCCATTCGAGCCGCTGTACGCGGTCATCGTCGGCAGCATCGTCGGCATTCTGATCGGTCTCGCGACCGAGTATTACACCTCGACCGATAAGGTTCTCGGCGTTCAGACCAAGGCGGTTCAGCGCATCGCCGACGCATCGAAGACCGGACCCGCGACGAACGCGATCACCGGCCTCGCGGTTGGGATGGAGAGCGTGTTCCTGCCGCTCATCCTGATCACGATCGGCATTTACTGGTCGAACCACGCGGCCGGCCTCTACGGCATCGCGATGGCCGCCATGGGCATGCTCGCCACGGTGGGCGTGACGATGACCGTCGACGCGTACGGCCCGGTTGCCGACAACGCCGGCGGCATCTCGGAGATGGGCGGCCTCGGTGAGGATACCCGGAAGATCACCGATAGCCTCGACTCGATTGGCAACACGACGGCGGCGATCGGCAAGGGATTCGCGATTGGCTCCGCGGCACTCACCGCGCTCGCGCTCTTCGCGGCTTACTCGTCCGAGATCAATCGGATTCGACTGCTCAACAACAGCACGGAAGGTCCGTTGTCGCTCGAGCTCACCGAGCCGCTCGTCGTCATCGGGTTGCTCATCGGCGGTGCGCTGCCGTTCCTGGTCGCAGCGATGACCATGACGTCGGTCGGCAAGGCCGCCGGTCAGATGGTCGAAGAGATCCGCCGCCAGTTCCGTGAAATTCCGGGCCTTCTCGAAGGCGATCCGAATGCGAAGCCCGACTCGGCCCGATGCGTCGAGATCAGCACGACGGCGGCTCTGCGCGAGATGATTCTCCCTGGCCTCATCGCCGTGATCGCTCCTGTGATCTGCGGCGTGGTGCTCGGCCCGGCGGCCCTCGGCGGCCTGCTGGCCGGCGCAACGGCTACCGGCGTTCTGATGGCTCTCTTCATGGCCACCGCCGGTGGCGCGTGGGACAACGCGAAGAAGGCGATCGAGCAGGGCAAGATCGAGGGCGAGAAGAAGGGCACCGACGCGCACTCGGCGGCGGTCATCGGCGATACGATCGGCGACCCCTTCAAGGACACCAGCGGTCCGTCGCTCAACATCCTCATCAAGCTGATGTCGATCGTTGCGCTCGTGATCGTCCCGATGATCGCGTAAGGGACTGGTTCCGACACGGACGAAACGGCGGCGTGGCCTACGGGCTACGCCGCCGTTTTTCGTTTGGAGCGAGGACCCCGGCGGTGGCTTGCGCCACCCGGGTCACTGCCTAGGCGGACGCGGCGGTCCGTTCCTCGGTCGGTTCGAGTGGAGCGATTTCGCGTCGGGTCTCCACCAGTCCCGCGGCGAAGCGGGCCGTTCCAATGCCGAAGGCGACGCCGCTGTACACGTAGTAGGCGACGTGCATCGGGATCGCGGCAGCCGCGAATGCGGGGCCCCGCCTGCGCGCGAGGAACCCGAAAAACTGGTGGTTCAGGGCGAGAATCGACGCGGCGCCCAGGCACCAGATGCCCAGAAGTCCCAGGCCGAGGGCCTCCGTCACCGGGATCGAGGCAGTCCGAAGCAGGCTCGTTCCCGCGGCCGCGGAGAGCGCGATCAGAAGAGCGACGACGGCAACACTGACGCGCTGGCTGGTCCGTAGGTTCAGGTCGTTTGGCATCAGGCGGTCGCGCCAGATGAGCTCCGTCCACGGGACGCCACGGTCGAGAACGTCACATCGGATCATGCCCTGGAGTGTCCAGTGCTTCAGGTGCTTGACGGTGAGCTCAGGGTCGAGTGCGATCTTTCGTCCGGCGCGCTTGAGGCGATAACCGAGCTCAATGTCTTCGATGGCCGGCCGATCGTATGATTCGTCGAAGCCGCCCATCGCGAGGAAGACCTCGCGCCGCATGGCACCGCAGCCGCTCCAAAAGGTGCTCGCCACTCGGTTCGCGCTCTGGTGCACGAAGCAATGCATGAGGTTCTTGTACTGCGAGACGAATCCTGGACTGGATGGATCGGCGTCGTAGGACCCAATGAGCGCGTCGAGGGCGCCGTCGCTCTCGAACGCTTCTCGGACGCGGCGCACGGTGCTCGTCGATGGTCGAACGTCGGCGTCTAGAAACAGGACGACGTCGCCCCGGGCGGCGCGCGCGCCCAGGTTGCGTGCATGGGCGGGACCGCGGCGGGTTTCCGAGCGGATCACGGTGGCACCATGGCTCCGCGCGGTGCGCGCCGAGTCGTCGGTCGAGCCGTCGTCCACCACGATGCACTCGGTGGGTCGCTCAGAGCCGCCCATCAACTGCGCCAGGCACTCGTCGAGGAGCGCGGACGCCTGATGAACGGGGATCACTACCGAGATCGTGCGCTTCAATCCACCTACCTCAAAAAACCCAATGTGAGTTAGCCGCGAATCGGCGCGCGTCGCAAGCTCGGCGTGGTTGGATCAGACGAATCTCCTCCGCCGTCAGCGCATCCCGCGGACCCGGGTGTTTCGCGGGTGCCCTCTGTGCGCTTGCGCATCCGCGATCTGGATGGGGATCAGGTGAATCTCTCTTGCAGTCGGCGCATCCCGCGGATCCAGCGGTCGTAGTCGCTGGATTTGCGTCTCATGTACTCTCGTACCTCGGGGTGCGGCAGGATCAGGAACTGCTCGGATTCGAGCCCTGAGATCACGACGTCCGCGAGTTGCTCAGGCTCCATCAAGCCGTCGACGCCCGCCACGCCCCCCTCGTCGCTACCGGCCGTCATGGCGCTTCGGACCGCCTGTGGGCAGAGGACCGAGACCTTGAGGCCTTGGTGGCCATGGGTGATCGAAAGCCACTCGGCGAAGCCGACGGCCGCGTGTTTCGTCACGGAGTAGGGCGCTGATCCGATCTGGGTGAGAAGACCCGCGGCCGACGCGGTATTCAGGAGGTAGCCCCCGCCGCGCGCGATCATCCGGGGTACGAGCTCCCGGGCCGCCAGCACGTGCGAATGGACGTTGATCTGCCAGATCCGGTCCCACTCCTCGTCGGTCGCTTCGGCTCCTCCGAGGACCAGAATCCCTGCATTTGAACAGAAGAGATCGATCGGGCCCCGCTCGCGCTCGGTCTGGGCCACGAGCTCCCGGATCTGCTCCGCGGAGGCGACGTCTATTGCGTGGGCGACGCCGGAGATCTCGTCGGCGACAGTGCGTGCCCCGTCCCCGTCGCGGTCGGCTACGACGACTGTCTTCGCGCCTTCGGCCTTGAAGCGGCGGGCGAGTGCGCGACCAATCCCGCTCGCTCCCCCGGTGACGACCACGGTCTTGCCCTGAACTCTCATCGCGTCCTACCTCTCGAGCCCCATCTTCTACCGTTCACTCGGAAGTCTGGTAGCACGGTCTTGGCCGGGCTGTCCCGCGGCTGTAGTCAGGAGAGACGCTGATGGAGAACCGAAGGATGACACGCATCGGGACGATGCTGGCGCTGGCTTCCGCGGGCCTTCTTCCCCTCGTCGCGTTCGCCGAGGCGCCGCGTCCGATCGCCGGAGTGGTGCCGCTCACGATCGACGACGTCGCCGAGGCAGAGGGGCCGAACCTGCGGGTCGACGACTTCGAGATGGATCTGGTCGGGAAACGTGTTCGGTTCGTGGCCGAGGTCGACGAGGTCGGCAAGACGTCGGCCGGTGAGCACTTCATGGCGATGGAGGGTGACGGCGAGCGCGTGGTGTTTGCCCTCCCGGGACCTCTGGAAACGCCGGGCCGTCTGGATGACCAGGATGAATGGGCAGTCATCGCGCGGTACCAACGT
>JAJCZO010000122.1 GCA_029262355.1 Deltaproteobacteria bacterium | reverse complement strand
CAGCCGATCCTTCAAACACTCACGATGGCGGCGCCGATCCCTCGGCCCTTGGCTCGAGCGCTACAACTACTCGCGCCCCCACACGAGTCTCGGATACAAGACTCCCATGAACCGGCTTCAGGAGGTCGCCGAACGGTTCGTGCTGTCGATCAAATCGGTGTGTCTCGACAAGAGCGGCCCATCCGTCGGCGGGAGCGACTCGGCGGAATGCTGAACCACTACTATCGTGAGGCAGCCTGACCTTCATGGGCCGGGTTTCCGGACAGGACGAGATCGTGCCGCTCGGCGAACGACACCTTCGATGTGCGATCCGCGAGTACGTCGAGCACTACCATCAGGAGCGGCATCACCAGGGAATCGACAGCTCGATCATCACGCCCGAGGATCTGCCGGAGGGCGAGGGATCGATCCAGTACCGGGAACGGCTGGGCGGAATTCTCAACCACTACTAGCGCGCAGCGACCTGAGAGCCGCGGGCCGGATTTACGGACACGACGGGTTCTGAGAACAGACAGGGACTTGAACCCACACCTCGAGTTGAAAAGACTACGTTTTCTCGGGGCCGAGTGTGTCTGAGCGTGTCTGAGTGTGTCGCCGTCTGGCCCCCGGGGGCCAGAGATCCGAGCGTCGCATCGCCGGAGAAGGTGGCGGCTGATACACGATGCGGGTGAGCTTCAGTTCGAACCTACATCACGCCAAGTCGTTCCTGGAGGAGCAGAGGCGGGCTTCGGTTCGGGGGCTCTCGCGCGAGATCGGCCTCGATGGCGAGGAACTCGACGAGCTGATCGAGGAGTTGGTCGACGTCCAGAGGGTAGCGCAACGCGAGGGGGGAGTCCTCGTCTGGTCGGGCGCCCTGCCGGTCGAGGTAGTCCCGGCACCAGGCGACCATCGTATCGAGCGCAATCCGGGCGACTACACGCCGAAGCACCTGGCCGACAAGATCCTGCAATCGAAGTCGGCGCTCGAGGGCGAGCGCAAGCAGGTGACGGTCCTGTTCGCCGACGTGAAGGGCTCGATGGAGCTCGCGCAGCAGCTCGATCCGGAGGATTGGCATGCGATCCTGGAGCGCTTCTTCGAGATCTTGACCGAGGGCGTGCACCGCTTCGAAGGAACGGTGAACCAGTACACGGGCGACGGCATCATGGCGCTCTTTGGTGCGCCGATCGCGCACGAAGACCATGCCCAGCGCGCCTGCTACGCGGCGCTGCACTTCCAGGGCGAGATCGCCGGCTACGCGACCGAGGTCAAGCGTGAGCACGGGATCGGCTTCTCCGCTCGGATGGGCATCAACTCCGGTGACGTCGTGGTCGGCTCGATCGGCGACGACCTCCGGATGGACTACACCGCGCAGGGGCACACGGTGGGCCTCGCGCAACGCATGGAAGCGCTCGCGTCACCCGACACATGCTACCTTACCGCCGGAACCGCGGCGCTCGTGACGGGCTACTTCGCGCTCGACGACCTGGGCGAGTTCCGCGTACGGGGCGTCGCGGACGCGGTAGGGGTTCACCGGCTCGTGAGCCTCGGCGAGGCGCGCAGTCGCTTCGACGTCTCTCGCGCCCGCGGCCTCTCAGCCTTCGTCGGGCGAGCGGCGGACATGCGCACGCTGGACGAAGCGGTGGAACAGACGGCTGCTGGCGACGGGCAGGTCGTCGGTGTCGTGGCGATGGCGGGTACGGGCAAGAGCCGCCTGTGCTTCGAGTTCCTGGAGCGTTGCCGCGCGCGAGGCATGGAGGTCTTCGAGGCGCGTGCGGTCTCACACGGGAAGAACATCCCGCTTCTGCCGGTCCTCGAGTTGGTCCGGGCCTATTTCGGGGTCACGCTTCGCGACGACGACCGTAGCGCCCGCGAGAAGATCGCGGGTCGCATGGTTCTGCTCGACGTGGGCTTTGCCGACGCACTGCCGCTTCTTTTCGACTTCCTCGGCGTCGCCGATCGACAGCAGCCGCCGCTGCGGCTCGACCCGGAAGCGCGTCAGCGCCAGCTGCTCGCCGTAACGCGTCAGGTGATTCAGAGCGCTGGCCAGGACGGACCGACCGTCACGCTGATCGAGGACCTCCACTGGATGGACGCCGCGAGTGGCGAGTTCCTCGAGCAGATGGTCGAGGCGCGCGAGGGCAGCCGGAACCTCCTGCTCTTGAACTTCCGGCCGGAATACCACGCCGAGTGGATGCAAAAGTCGTGGTACCGTCAGATCCCCCTGACGCCGCTCGGGCCCGACGCGATCGCCGAGCTTCTGGCCGATCTCCTGGGCGACGATCCGAGCCTGGAGGCGCTCGCCACCAAGATCCATGAGCGCACCGGCGGCAATCCGTTCTTCGCCGAGGAAGTGGTGCAGACGCTGATCGAGTCCGGGCATCTCGAGGGCACGCGCGGCGCGTATCGTTTGGTGACGCCGGTCGAGCGACTCGAAGTCCCCTCGACGGTTCAGTCGGTGTTGGCGGCGCGCATCGACCGCCTGCCGGAGCGCGAGAAGCGGCTGCTGCAGGTGGCGTCGGTGATCGGGAAGGACTTCGCGAAGCCACTGCTCGAGGAAGTGGCCGAGCTGCCCCGCGGGGAATTTGAGGATTCGCTCGCCGCCTTGCGGCGGGCCGAGTTCATCCTCGAGCAGGCGATCTACCCTGTCGTCGAATACTCGTTCAAGCACCCGCTGACCCAGGAAGTGGCGCTCGCTAGCCAGCTGCGGGAACGCCGCCGCGCGCTGCACGGCGCGGTCGCGCGCGCGATCGAAGGACAGGAAATCGAGAACCTCGACGAACGCTCCGCGCTGCTAGCGCATCACTGGGAAGAGGCGGGCGATGCTCGCGTCGCGGTGCGCTGGCATCAACGCGCGGCCGAATGGATCAGCCGCACCGATCTCGTCACCGCCTCCGCCCACTGGGAGCGCGTGCGCGGGCTCGTACACGAGCTGCCGGAGGACGACGAGCTGTCCGTCCTCGGCATCGCCGCCTGCACGCGGCTCCTGCACACGGGCATCCGGGTCGGCATGCGTCTCGAGGAGGCCCGCGCGATTCTTGAAGGCGGACAGGCACTCGCAAACGCAGTTGGGGATCGACGCGCCCATCTGACCCTATCGATGACCTATGGCCGTGTCTGTGGCGGTAGTGGTGACCCTGCGCAGGGTCTCGACATCGCGGTGAAGAATCGGCGCATCGCGCTCGCGTTGGAGGACGTCGCTCTGCAAGCGAACGCTTGCCTGTACCTCCTCGACGTCCTCATCGTGCTCGGACGACACCCGGACGCGCTGGAGATCGCGGAGGAAGCGCTGGCGCGATTCCCGCACCGATTGCCCCCTGCGGAATGGAGCTTCGGCTACAACCCCTACGCGGGCTTCTTGTACAACCGGGGCGTTTGCCTCGTCGTCGCCGGCCGGATTCCCGAGGGGCTCGAACAGCTGGGCGGCGTTCGTCGGTTCGCCGAGGAGGACGGCACGCCGGAGCTCGCCGGCGTCGCCCACCTCTGGGAGGCGATGGCCCACTATTTCGCCGGCGATGCGGACCGGGCGCTCGCCAGTGCGCGGCAGCTCGAGGAGATCAGTCGCAGACTGGGCGAGCCTTCGATGATGGTCGCGTTCTCCCACGTGGCCTTCCTGGGGGCGCACCTCGCGGGCCTGCGGCCGGTCGACGCCATCGAGTCGGCGCGTGCCGCGCTCGAGAGCAGCGGGCGAGTCGAGAGGTATCTTGCGGTGCAGGTGACGACACTCCTGGCCGACGCTTTGCTGTTGGCCGGTGATCCTTCGGCGGCGGCGGCGGCGGCGGGAGAGGCGATCGCGCTGTTCGGCGACTCCGAGTGGAGCACCGTCGCCCACGCTCACGGTGTGCTGGCGCGAGCGCTGCTGCGCCGCGATGGCGCGGCGGCGATCGAACCCGCGGAAGCCGCTCTCGCCAAGGCCGCGGCGTCGGTCGAACGCGCCGGCGGAGGGGCGCTTGCCCCGGCACTCTCCGAGTGGCGCGCCGAGTTGGCCTGCGTACTCGGCGACACCGCACTGCGCGATGAGCTATTGCGAGAGGCGCGGCGAGGATACGAAGAGATCGGCGCCGCCGGCCATGTTGCGCGACTCACGGCAGGGCGTGCAGGATGACGTCTCCGGATGCGGTCGCAGGCACGCCGACATTCCGCTCTCCTGGCACGGCTTTGCGCGAACTCATGTGGGGTCGTCTCGATGTCTGATGCCGATGCGAAGCGCTGTCTCTTGCTTGGTGGATATGGCTACGCCGGCAGGCTCATGGCCGAGCGCACGCTCGCATACATTCCCGGGACGGTGGTGATCATTGCCGGTCGATCGGGTGAGAAGGCTGCCGCGCTGGCTGGATCGCTCGACGAGAGGTTTCCTGGCCGTGCGACGGCGGCCCGGTTGGACGCTGGCGTGCCCGAGTCACTGGAAGGGGCGCCAGCCTTCGACGTGCTCGTCAACCTGACGCAGGTGCTGACTCTCGAATACATCACGACGCTCATGAAGTTCGCCGACAGTCGTGGAGCCGCATACCTCGATATCCATGGGGCGCACGAAGATGGGATCGGCGAGGTGGCCCGGATCGTGGGGCCGACCAAGGCGCCGATGCTCACGTCCGGCGGGGTGCTCCCCGGCTTCGCCGCACCATTTATCCGCCTGGGAGCCACGTTGATCCCAAGGCCGACCGGAGTGCACGTATGCTGCGTGGGGACCCTCCCGCCGTCGCAGGCCTGGGATGTGTTCGACAACATCCTTTGCAAGCCCAACTACAGAATCTTCACCGCGGGTGGATGGCGCGCGCTGACGATCACGAGCAGGGGCGCTGTGGTGCGGAAGGATCTGGGCGAGGGCGTGGTTGATACTACGGCCGCCTACTACGAAGAGACTGAGTCGCTGCCCGCTGAGCTCGGCTTGGCGGAGTGCAGTGTTCGGGCCGGTGGGGTGCCGGGCGCCGCTTTTGAACTCCGAGCATGGTACCTCGCTTTCATGGTCTTCGGCCGCCGGATGCGAGGTAGCCTGATCAGGTGGCTCGAGCGAATCATGGGAATCTGGTGGGAGAGGCACGGCGAGAAGGCCTTCGTCACCATCGAGGCGGTCGGCAACGATGCGAGCGGCGCGAGATGCGAAGCCAATCTGCACATCACTGAGCCACAGGGCGTCTACGCCTTGACCTGTGACTGCGCGACGGCACAGCTCGCGCAGATCGTCGACGAGACGATCCGTGGTGACCAGCCACCCGTGCTCGCGGGCTGTGCGACCGACCCGAGCAAGGCGCTCGCAATGCTGCGCGAGATGGGCTGCATCATGACCGGTGGAGCGGGGCCCGACGGCCGGACCGCGTCGTGAGCCGAAGCGGGGCTCGATCCTCTGATCCGGCTCCGCTCCATGGCGGATGGCACATGTAGCCAATGGGGGCCGGGTTTCGGCACCTGCCACCCGGATGGTACGCGTCGGGCATGGCACAGTGGGACATCATCGTGGTTGGTGCAGGTTCCGCGGGCGCCGCGCTCGCCTCCAGGCTATCCGAAGAACCGAGCCGACGCGTTCTTCTCCTCGAGGCCGGTCCGAACCACACGTCTGCGGAGACGCCCGACTCGATCTGCGGCAAGAACATGATCGCGGCCGTGGAGGAACCGGGGCGGATCTGGCCGGCGCTTGCCGCGGTATCTGCCGACGGTCGCGCCCCCACGCCGTATCTGCGGGGCAGAGGGGTGGGTGGCAGCTCGGCGGTGAATGCCCAGATGGCTATTCGCGGGCTCCCCAGCGACTACGATCGTTGGGCCGCTCTGGGGTGCGACGGGTGGGGCTGGGACGGTGTCCGCGGCGCCTTCGAGCGAGTGGCCGAGCGAATCCCTGCACAGCGACGGCCGCCGGCGGAGTGGTCGACGTTCGACCGATCCCTGTACACCGCGTGTCGGGATCACGGCCATCCAGGTTGCGACAGCTACGAAACCGACGGCGTCCTCGGCATGGCGCCGGCCGGCCTCACGCGTCGCGATGGCCGCCGCGTATCCACCAACGATGCGTACCTGGAGCCGGCGCGCGGGCGGGCCAATCTGGAGATCCGTGGAGACGTGCTCGTCGATCGGGTCCTGCTCGAGCGCGGTCGTGCCACAGGGGTCCGGACCTCGGACGGCGACCTCGCGGCCCGACACGTCGTCCTCTCGGCCGGAGCCATTCACAGCCCGGCCATTCTGCTTCGCTCGGGCCTCGGCGAGTCGCGTCCGGGCGTTGGACGCAACCTGGCCGAGCACCCGGCGATATTGCCGACCCTGCACGTGGATCCAGCCGTCGTCGAGCGTGACGGCGACAGCCCAGGCACGGGGTTTCTCGTGCGGTGGTCGTCGGGCATCGCGGGTTGTGGGGAGGGAGACCTGCAGATCCTGCCGCTGAACCACTGGTACGCCGATGCACCCGGCATGATCCACGTGATCGCCGCCGTCATGGAGCCGTTCTCACGCGGCACCGTGGCACTGACATCGGACGACCCCACCATCGACCCCCGGGTGGAGTTCCAGCTGCTTTCGGACCCACGCGACGCCGTCCGGATGCGGCTGGCGGCGCAGGAGCTGCTTGCCGTCCTCGCCAGCGAGCCGGTACGGTCGCTGACGAGCACGATCATGCTCGACGAGCAGGGCACGACGCCGGACGACCTGGCGAACGAATCTGCGCTCGATGACTGGCTGAGGGCGAACGTCCGTGACTACGTGCACGCCTGTGGCTCCTGCAAGATGGGCTCGCTCGATGACCCCTCGGCGGTCGTCGACCCGCGCTGTCGCTTCATCGGCGTCGATGGCCTCTCCGTTGTCGACGCGTCCGTCATCCCGGAAATCCCACGCGCGAACACCCATCTCACGGCCGTGATGATCGCCGAACGGGCCGCCTCGTTCCTGATCGCGTGACTGCGCCAGCGTGCTGGCGCCTGCGCTCGGCCTCCAGCTCCTCGAGCGACTCGAGTTCGAGCCCCAATCTGGGAGCGGGCCATCAACGACGTTGCTCGGCGACCTGCGTGGGCTCGGCGCACCCGCGCCTGCATGCCGCCCTAGGCGGGCTGCGTCCGAGCGGCGATGAAGCGGCCCGCGGACGCGATCGAACGTCGCGCTTCGGGAACGGTGGGCGCCATCGTCGGCCAGACGTGCCACAGGTCGGCTTCCACCTCCTGCCGAACTTCGACGCCCGCTGCGACCGCGCGTTCGGCGAAGCGTTTTGAATCGCTGTAGAGCATCTCGTTGGCGGACACCTGGACGAGCGTTGGCGGCAGACCTTCGACCGCCCCGAACAGAGGTGCGATTCCCGGCTCGGCGGCGTCTCGCTCGCCTGCGTACCAGGCCGCGCATCGGGCGATTGTCGGCGGGAGGATCACGATCTCCGTCTCCACGTTCTCGCGCATGCTTGCGCCCGAGCCACTCGGATCGAGCCACGGACTGAGCAGCACAGCGCACGTGGGAAGGGGAGAGCCCTCGTCGCGCGCCCGTTGCATTGTCGCTAGGGCGAGCCCTCCACCGGCCGAGTCGCCGACGATGGCGACCGTCTCCGGGGCACAGCACTCGAGCAGGCCGTGGTATGCGGCCATCGCGTCGTCCAGCGCGGCCGGATGCGGAGCCTCCGGCGCGAGCCGGTAGTCGGGGAGGAAGACCTCGGCGCCCGCGGCGTGCGCGAATCGCGCCGCAAGCGGCGCGTAGGCGCGCGGACTTCCGAAGACGTAGCCGCCGCCGTGGAACATGAGAATGGTGCGGAGCGGGCCGGGCGCTCTCGTCGTCACGCGGAGACCGGGGACGCCTCCGAGCGGCGCGTCCGCGAGATCGGTCCCCCGGGGAACGAGCAGAAGGCGAGCCGTTTCGTCGAAGGCGGCCCGGAGGGCGGCGGGCGTCTCGGCCCGGGCGAGTCTCCGTCCTATCCGTCGGATGATCGGTCGGTGCAGGCGTGCGGTGATGGTCGACATCTCGATTGACGTCTATCAGCCACGCGGCAAGTCGCCCAGGATGCGCTGTGGCTCCCGAAAGATCCGATCGTGCTGAGACTCCTGGGGGATCCGGACGGGCCGCTGACGAACTCGATGTGGGGCCGACACTCAGCGCTGGAAAGGACTTCGAGATCTCGGCTCCATCCCCCGCGCACCCTCTCGTGGCTTTCCTCGGTACTTCCGTTGGCCTCTGAGAGGGGCGCGTCCGGTCATCCACACGTGGTCACCGACCGCCGAAGCTGATCGACTGGCGGCGTGGAGCCGAGACGCTCAGGCAGGATTCGCAGCGAGCTGCTGAGCGCGCCAGCCGCGAGGCCTCTTCCTGACGTTGAAGTGGACGATGCGACGGGAGCCGCGCTCGATGAGGAACCAGACGTGGGGAAACTCGAAACGGACGGTTGGTACAACCATGAAGTCCGTCCCAACACTCGCCGCAATCGGCAGAGGCGCGCCGGCGTCCTGTTCATCGCGACAGCTACGACGTCGCGTCGGCGCGGAGACCGTTCCCTCGAAATGCGGATTTCTTCGCAGGCTCCACCTCCCGTGCCCTACATTCGACGCAACTCTCTGTGGAAACTCACGCTAGTCAGACCCCGTTTGACAGCACACGATGTCGCGCGTTTCCGGTGCGGGTTCGCGGCCAGCGTCAGATACAGCGGGTTGTTAGGTCGCACGATCACCGAGCACTGATCCGAGCGAGCTCTGCATCCGTCCCGCGGATGCCTCCCCAGATTGCGAAGGCCAGAAGCCAGGCCCAAACGAGCCCAGCACCAAGTTGCAGGTTCATGGCGCCACCTGGCTCAGTGAAGCCCGTCGAGCCGAAGATCGTTACCGTCTCGACGGCCTGCTCGGCGATCGCGACGGTACCCACGACGCCGAGCCACCTCGGCAGCCGCGCTTCAGCGCCGAACGCGAGCAAGGTGACCGGAACCATCATCGTCGTCGTCGCCCCCGTCAATACCGGCCCCCAGAACAGCGCGACGTCGAGCACAGTACGGGCCGTTGCTGGCTCGAGTCGCTCGGCATGCAACGCCAGGCCGCCCCACGTCCACGACTGCACGGCAAGGGTTACGACGAGTCCCATCGCGCCGATCAGAAAGACATCGCGGTGTGGTGCGGGGAGCAAACGACGCAACTGGGCAAAGACGACGGCGAGTAGCGGCGCGGTAATGGTGAGCGCCCAGACAGACCAGCGCACTCCGTCGCGATGCTCCCGAAACCAGGCGACCACCTGCTCGCCGCTGTCGGCAGTGGCGGGAGGCGTACCAAGCGCTGCAATCGCGAAAAGGTATGCGACGGTGGCCATCAGCGCTGCCCCAATCAACGTTCGTGAGCCCATGCGCAATTCTCCACTCCTCTACGAGGTATCCGTGAGTCTGTGACGCTTGTGCGGCCTAACGGATCGGTGTTCGGGGCCGTCAACAATGCTGGCGGGCCCCATCCTTCCCCAGAACCATGCTGGCAGGTGGCGATCGATGTCAATTGAACCAGGCTGTTGATGGTCCGGTACCGGGTACTACCGTCATCCGGGCTACGCGGCAGGTCGATATTCGTGATGGAGACCGCGAAGGACGGGGATCTCCTCGACCGACCCATGCCTGCCCGGGGGGAAGCGGTCGGTCGGTCCGTAGGGAATCCGTTGCTCAATCCCCTGGTGGGGCCGGGCTCGGTTGAGGTGATCGCAGTAGCTTCGAAGAACCGCCTAGAGATGATTCTCGTCGAGGATCACGATGTGATCGAGGCACTCGTTGCGCACACTGCGAAGGAGAGTACGCATCCGAGCAGGACTATCATCGAGAAATCGCCGGTGCGATCGGACGTCACAGGTTCTCGCGGACTACGACGGTTCAGGCCCGCGTCGTCGAGCCCAACTTGGTGAGCAGCACGCTTGCAGCTTTCAAGTCCCGCGTGGTGTCCGGAAACGCGGCCCATGCTGTTCTCGGCGGCAGCGCCCCTTGGCGAACCTACAGCCGAGGGTTGGACTCATCGACGTTGTCCGGACAGCGAAGGCTGAGTAGGTCGCCAGCGTCTTCCGAGAACGAATATCGGAGACGGTCGATGGCCCTCCGTCGCAATGAGGCGACCTCTCGAGATCTCGATCTCGTCTCCGAATACTCCGTCCTGGCCTTCCTTGGTATTTCCCTTGGACTCGGAGAACTGGATCGCTGGGGTAGTAGCCGCCGGCTACTCGAGATCAACGGAAGGCAAAGGAAGTACATTCCCGAAGGTATGGCCCTCGGAATACTCCTCGACGGCAACCTCGGTGTGGGCATCCGTCCCACACCCGGTCGAGAGACTTCTCTGGCCCCCCGCTGGCCCTCAACGCTCGTTGGTACTTGAAAACCCGCGAGGGACGCGGGTTTCCGACTGCCGGAGGTGGGACTTGAACCCACACCTCGACACGGAAACACTACGTTTTTTCGGGGCCCAGTGTGTCTGAGCGTGTCTGAGTGTGTCGCCGTCTGGCCCCCGGGGGGCCAGAGATCTCCCGAGTCCATTTAAGGACACCATCGGGGCATTCGAGATCGCAGCGGGACAGACAGGACAAGTGGTCGCGTGCGGGTTCCCGAAGGGTCGTCGTACGTCACCGGATTCGAATCCTGGCAGTCAGTGCCATCGCTCGGCGTCTGGTCTATTCTCTTCTCGCGGGGCGGCGTTCCGTCGGATGGGCCGGCGCGAGGCCCGAGGAAGTGGGGCGTGCAGATGAGGACGTCCGCTGGAGTCATTCTGATCGCATTGGTCCTCGCGGCCCAAGTGGGTTGCGGCAGCGGGGGCTCCCAAGGAGGTGGGTCGGATGCACCCGTCGCGCCTCCGTCACCGGGCGGCACCCCTGCGCCAAACCCGGAGCCTACGGCCTGGCCCGAGGCGCTGTCGCTCGCCACCGTCGGCGAGGTTCAAGTCCTGCGGGCAGAGAGCCGCGGCGACGAGATCGCGGTGGCATGGCAGGAACCCGGAGCGATATCGGTCGCGCGCGCGCGGCTCGGCCCGGGTTCGCGGGTAGACACCGAAGTGGTGCGCGGCATCGGCCTCGCCTCGGCATGCGACCTCCCCGAGGGCCCGGGCTCTCCCGGCACCGCTGACCTCGTATTGTCGAATCCGTGGCTGACGCACGTCGAGGGGAGGTTCGTGCTCGCGTTCACCGTGAGTGGAGATCCGTTCGTCGGTGCCGAGCTACTCGACCTGACCGACGCGATCGGCGGGGAAATCGGATGCTCCCAACGGCTATGGCAGGACCTTACGATCGGGCAGTGCGTCTCGACCCGAAGTGGGCCGGATGGCCTCGCAACGGTAGGTGGGGCGGTAGCGCTTCCGTATGTCCACGTGGGTGGCTGCGTGGATCAGACACGGTTCAGCTTCGGTACGGGTACGACCGTGGATGGGCTCGGAGCGTCGTTCACGTGGCCGGGCATTCCTGACCTCGACCCCGCCCCTTCGACTCTGGCTGGTTTGCAGACCGATCGGATGGTGATCGGCGGTGATGGCACGAAGGCGCTCGCGGTGGGGGTCTCTGCAAACCTCTATCCAGCCATCGTCGTCACCGAAGAGAACGCCGTCCTTGGCGACCTCTCTGGTCTTGTTCCTCTATCGAGCCGGGGACGTCACGTCGTGCCGGAAGCGCTCGCGGTCACGCACTTTGGCGACGGGTTCCTTCTCGTCTGGGCCGACGTCCTCACCCCGGGGGCATCGCCGGGGATTCGCGTCGCGCGTGTCGACGCACAGGGGAGGGTTCTCGACGTCCGTCCCGATCTGCTGCGCCGGACGATCGGGGCGGCTCCTCCGGGATCGCGCCCGCGTATCGCCGCCGCCTCGCAGGGAGACGTTGCGCTCGTGACCTGGACGGCTGGTGAGCCCGGCGCTCTGGTGGCGCGTGCGGCGTTCGTGGCAGGCGAGGCCGCGAGTCTCCCTCTCGATCTCGAGCAAGTATTCGGCGGCGGGGGGCTCCGCAGCGACGTTGCCGTCGCGGCCCACGGCGACGGCTTCATGCTGGTCGCGGCTCGCCCCGACATCGAGGCGCGATTCGTGATCGGAGGCGAAGTGCCCGACTTGTCCGAGTTCCCAGAGGATCCAAGCTGTCTGCCGAGCTTCGAGTCCTGTCGGATCTCCGCCGATTGTTGCGAGGGCGAGTGTGGCATCACGCCGTCGGGGTTCGGACCGCTTTGCTTCTAGCTACGGTCGTCGCGGCCCAGTGGCCTGGTCCGTTGTCGCCGCCCTCGAAGTCCCAGTCGAAGGGCTGGCGTGCTCGTCGGATCCATGCAGAACTTGAGAAGCTCGGCATCCGGCTCGCCCTGGCCATCGTGTCGCGATACCTGCCCAAGCGGCCGCCCGACCCGCGACAGGGGCAGGGCTGGAGGACCTTCCTTCGGAACCATCGAGACGCAATCGGGGCGATGGACTTCATGGTCGTACCAACGG
>JAJCZO010000121.1 GCA_029262355.1 Deltaproteobacteria bacterium | reverse complement strand
CCTCCACACCGGTACGATCCCGAGCAAGTCGCTGCGCGAAGCGGTGATCTACCTCTCCGGCTATCGACAGAAAGCGTTCTACGGCAAGAGCTACGCAGTCCAGCACAGGATCACCTTCGGAGACCTCTCACTGCGGGTTTCGGAGGTGGTGGAGCGTGAGCTCGATGTCGTGCGAGACCAACTCGCTCGCAACCAGATCGAGATTCTCGACGGCCACGCCACATTCGTCGACGCCAACACGGTCGAGATTCAACGAGACAACGGCTTCTCCGTACGCGCCTCGGCCGACGCGATCCTGATCGCGTGCGGCGCGCGCCCTGCGCACTCGCCGACCGTGCCCGTCGACGGCCGCCGCATCTTCGACTCCGACCAATTCATCAGCGAGGATCGCGAGAATCAGGAGGTCGTCCGATCTCTGATCGTGGTCGGCGCCGGTGTGATCGGAATCGAATACGCGGCGATGGCGACCGCGCTCGGCGCCGATGTCACCATCATCGATGCCAGGCGCGACGTGCTCGAGTTCGTCGACCGAGAGATCCTCGAAGCTCTGTTCTACCATCTGCGAGAAAACAAGGCGACGCTTCGTCTCGGCGAGAAGGTCGTCTCCGTGGGCTTCGACAGCCGCGACCGGGTGTCGGCGCAGCTCGACAGCGGCAAGACGGTCGCGGCCGAAACTCTCTTGTACACTGTCGGCCGCCAGGCCAACGGCGACCGGCTCGGAATCGAGAAGGCCGGTGTCGAGGTCGACAAGCGAGGCCGCATCAAGGTCGACGACAACTTCCAGACATCCGCCCCGCACATCTACGCGGCGGGCGACGTCATCGGCTTCACCGCACTCGCGTCGACCTCGATGGAGCAAGGCCGAATCGCCAGCTGCCACATGTTCGGCATGCCGTTCGATCACAGCCCAGAGCTCTTTCCCTACGGAATCTACACGCTCCCCGAGATCTCGATGGTCGGCAAGACCGAGGAGCAGTTGACCGACGAGAAGATCCCCTACGAGGTCGGGCTGGCTCAGTTCAGCGAGCTCGCGCGTGGCCAGATGATCGGCGACCGCACCGGCCGCCTGAAGCTTCTCTTCGACCCCAGCAGCCTGAAGATCCTGGGCGTGCACATCATCGGGGAGGGGGCGGCCGAGCTCGTCCACATCGGCCAAACCGCGATGTCGCTCGGAGGGACGGTCGAGTTCCTACGCAACGCCGTCTTCAACTATCCCACCCTCGCCGAAGCGTATAAGGTCGCGGCCTTCGACGGACTCAACAGACTCTGATCTCATGCGCGTCGCGACCTGGAACATCAACGGGCTGAACGCGCGCCTCCCCTTCGTGGAACATTGGCTGGCAGCGCGGCAACCCGACATCGTGGGTCTCCAAGAGCTCAAGATGGTCGACGACAAGATCCCGCACCTCGCCTTCGAGGCCGCCGGCTACAAGGCCGTGACGCACGGTCAAAAGAGCTGGAATGGCGTAGCGGTCCTTTCGCGCGACGAGGTCGAAGTCCTGGGACGCGGACTGCCCGGGCAGGAAGACTTCGGCGCCCGGTTCCTGCACGTCCGCGCCCGCGATCTCGACTTCATCACCGTGTACTGCCCCAACGGCAAGCACCTGGGCCACGACGACTACGCCCGAAAGCTCGCATGGTACGACACTCTCGCCGAACACCTTGCGGACGTGCTCGACCCCGCGCGTCCCGCCATCCTTGGCGGCGACTTCAATATCTGTCCCAGCCCGCTCGACACCTGGAATGAAGACTCGAACGCCGGCGACATCTTCCACACGGACGAGGAACGTGCGCGCCTGCGCCGCTTGATCGACTGGGGCTTCACGGACGTCTACCGCTCCCTCCACCCCGACACGCAGGCGTTTTCGTGGTGGGACTACCGCGGCGGCGCCTTCCACCGCAAGCAGGGCTTGCGCATCGACTTCCTACTGGCCACGGAGCCTGCCCTCCAGCGGGTGAACGCGGTCGAGATCGATCGCGACTACCGCAAGAAGAAGGACGGGCTGCAGGCGTCCGACCACGCCCCCGTCATCGCCGATCTCGCCTAACGGCCCGCGACCAACGGGCTACGCCTCGGCCAGCTCTTCGATCGGGGGACACGTGCAAACCAGGTTTCGGTCGCCAAAGGCATTGTCGATGCGACCCACGGGCGGCCAGTACTTGAAGTCGGCGAGCCACGGCGCCGGGTAGGCGGCGCGCTGCCGTGGATACGGATGCGTCCAGCTGTCGGAGCTGACAGCACGGGCCGTGTGCGGTGCGTTCTTCAGCGGATTGTCCTCGCGCTCCAGCAGTCCGCTTTCGACGTCGCGGATCTCCTGGCGGATCGCGAGAAGGGCGTCACACAGACGATCGAGCTCGGCCCGAGGCTCGCTCTCCGTCGGCTCGATCATCAACGTGCCCGCTACCGGAAAGCTCATCGTCGGCGCGTGAAAACCGTAATCCATCAGGCGCTTCGCGATGTCCTCTACGTTCACCCCCGCGGTCTTCTCGAACGGTCGGCAGTCGATGATGAACTCATGCGCCACGCGATTTCCGGGCCCCGTGTACAGCACGTCGAAATCCGAAGAGAGCCGACGGGCCATGTAGTTCGCGTTCAGAATTGCGACCTGCGTGGCCCGCGTGAGCCCCGCCGCCCCCATCAGAGCGATGTAGACCCAGCTGATCGGCAAGATACTCGGGCTGCCGTACGGCGCGGCCGAGACTGCGCCCTCCCCGCTCACAGGATCGCCGGGCAGGAACGGCTCGAGGTGCGCGGCCGCCGCGATCGGCCCCATGCCCGGCCCCCCGCCCCCATGCGGAATGCAGAAAGTCTTGTGGAGATTCAGGTGGCACACATCCGCGCCGATTCGCGCTGGCGAGGTCAGGCCAACTTGCGCGTTCAGATTCGCGCCATCCATGTAAACCTGCCCGCCCGCATCGTGAATGACCGCACAGATCTGCTGAATCTCCACTTCGAAGACTCCGTGCGTGGACGGATACGTCACCATCAGAGCACCCAAAGCGTCCCGGTGCTTCGCGGCCTGTGCGCGCAAATCATCGACGTCCACGTTCCCATCCGGATCACACGCAACGGCCACGACCCGGAAGCCAGCCGTCACCGCGGTCGCTGCGTTCGTGCCGTGCGCCGACACAGGAATCAGGCAGACGTCGCGGGCGCCATCGCCGCGAGACGCATGGTATCGCCGAATGGCGAGAAGCCCTGCGTACTCCCCCTGCGAGCCCGCGTTCGGTTGGAGCGAAACCGCCGGGAGCCCCGTGACCGCACCTAGCCACGCTTCGAGCTGGCCCAGCATCTCCGCGTAGCCGAGCGCCTGCTCCTTTGGCGCATAGGGGTGCAGCCCGCCGATCTCCGGCCACGTCACCGGCAACATCTCGCTCGTCGCGTTGAGCTTCATCGTGCACGAGCCCAGCGGGATCATCGAGACATTCAGCGAAAGGTCCCTGGCCTCGAGACGGTGGAGATAGCGCAGCATCTCGTGCTCCCCGCGGTGCGCGTGGAAGACCGGATGCTCCAGGTACGGCGTCGTCCGCTGCAGGTGCGGGGGGAGATCCAGGTCGGCCTTCGCCGCCAGGGCATCGACGTCGGCCCGAGCGACACCGAACGCGGCGAGAATTCCCCCTACGTCCGCCCTCGTCGTCGTTTCGTCGAAGGCGATGCCCAGCGTACCGTCGCCATAATCGCGAAGATTGATGCCCGACTCAGCTGCCGCCCCGAGCACCTCGGCTGCGCTGAACCCGCTCGGCGTCACGCGAAGCGTGTCGAAGTAGACTCCGCTGGGAATCGTATGCCCCGCCTCCCGCAATCCGGTCGCGAGTGCGCCCGTGAATCCACGGACGCGCCTGGCGATCCGCGCGAGTCCGTCGGGCCCGTGGTAGACCGCGTACATACCCGCCATGATCGCGAGCAAGACCTGTGCAGTGCAGATGTTGCTGGTCGCCCGATCGCGGCGAATGTGCTGTTCGCGGGTCTGGATGGCGAGCCGATAGGCATTCGCGCCCTGCTCGTCTTTGGAGACCCCGATCAGCCGGCCCGGCAGACGCCGCGCATGCTTCTCATGCGTCGCCAGGTACGCCGCATGCGGGCCGCCGTAGCCCAGCGGCACACCGAACCGCTGCGTCGAACCAACGGCGATGTCAGCCCCAAACTCCGCAGGGGGCACGAGAATCGCGAGCGCCAGAAGATCCGCCGCGACGACGACCAGCGCGCCGGCCTCGCGTGCCCGCGCCGCCAGCTCTCGGTAGTCTTCGACCCGACCGTCGGTTGTCGGGTACTGCAGAAGAACCCCGCAATCCTCTCCGGCCACGAACTTCATGTCCGCCGTCCGGACGACCTGCACGTCCACGCCCATCGACGCACCGCGGGTCCGGACGACGCCGATGGTCTGCGGATGACAGTCTGCGGCGACGACGAAGCGATCGCCCTTGCGCGTGATCGCCCGGCACATGCTCATCGCCTCGGCCGCGGCTGTTGCCTCATCGAGCAGCGACGCGTTCGCCAAGGGCAGGCCGGTGAGATCCGCGCACATCGTCTGAAAATTGAGGAGCGCCTCCAAACGCCCCTGCGAGATCTCCGCCTGGTACGGCGTGTACTGGGTGTACCAGCCCGGATTCTCGAGAACGTTACGTTGAATCACCGGCGGCACGATCGTGTCCGAGTATCCCATCCCGATGCAGGATCGCTGCACGATGTTCTTCGACACCATCTCGCGCAGTCGTTCGACCAGCTCGCGCTCACCTGGCGCTCGGTCGTCGAGTCCGGGCAGCACGAGGTCGCCCTCCAGCCGGATCGCACCCGGCACGGTCTCGTCCGCGAGCGCATCCAAAGAGGCACAGTCGATCACCTCCAACATGGCCGCTACCTCCGCCTCGTCGGGACCAATGTGTCGCTCGGCAAAGGTGTCGGAAGGGTCGAGTGACGAGGACGGCGAATCTGGGCGAGACATCCCGTGAGGGTACGAATCGGGCTCCAGCGGAGCAAACCTGGCGGCATAGGCTGTTCGCCCCGAGCAACCTGCGCTAGGAAGAGCACCGCACCCCCCCCGAAGGAGGAGATCGAGATGGCGAACGACGAGATCACAAGCGAGGAGATCGACCGCCTGGTCGAGGGACAGACTCTCCCGAAGGCGTTCTTGGACACGGCCGCACGCCTCGCCGACCGCGTGGCGCTACGCTGGAAAGAGACGGATGGCTCGTTTGGGCAGTGGACCTTCGCCGACTACTCCGACCGGGTGGCCCGCGTCGCGGCCGGCCTCGCCGCACTCGGCGTCGAACGTGGCGACCGGGTGGTCCTCATGCTGCGGAACATTCCAGAATTCCACGTCGTCGACCTCGCGGTGAACTTCCTCGGTGCGACCGCAATCTCGATCTACAACTCTTCGTCGGCCGAGCAGGTTCACTACCTCGCCGACCACTCCGAGGCGAAGTTGGGCTTCGTGGAAGACGCAGGCTTCCTCGGACGCTTTCTCGAGGTCCGGGACCGGCTCCCGCGACTCGAGAAGCTCGGCATCCTGAACGACCCCGATGCCGCCGCACCGGCCGACGTCTTCGGAAGAGAGGCCTTGTTCGGCGCGTCGCCGCTCGACCTGCAAGAGGCCGCAAAGGCGACGCAGCCCGACGATCTTGCGACGATGATCTACACGTCGGGCACGACCGGTCCGCCAAAAGCCGTGATGCTCTCCCAGAAGAACGTCGCGTGGACCGTCGAGTCCTTCCGGCGCGCCCTCGAGCTCGACGACCCCGCTGGGAAAAAGCTCGTGTCCTATCTCCCGATGGCCCACATCGCCGAGCGCATGGTGAGTCACTACCAACAGATCTTCTTCGGCTTCGAGGTCACCGCCTGCCCGGACCCCTCGGCGATCGCCGAGTACGCCCGCGCGGTGCGCCCCAACGTCATGTTCGGTGTCCCGCGCGTATGGGAAAAGATCTACGCCGGCGTCAACTCCGCGCTCGCAGTCGACGGCGAGAAGCAGAAGAGCTTCCGTGAAGCTCTCGAAGCGGCAGCCCCCATCGCGGAAGCCATGGCGTGGGACCGCGCCACGGACGTCGAGAAAGAGATGTACGACTTCTTCGACCAGGTTGCCTTCGGCCCGGTCCGCAAACTCGTGGGCCTCGACGAGCTCGAACTCGCCCTCACGGGCGCAGCGCCGATCCCGGCCCAGATGCTCTCGTGGTTCCGAACCATCGGCGTTCCTCTCGCCGAGATCTACGGAATGTCGGAGTCGAGCGGCCCCATGACCTTCACCGCGAAGAAGGTAAAGCCCGGGACGGTCGGACGGGCCATCCCTGGCTGCGACGTGCGCCTCGCCGAGGATGGGGAGCTCATCTGTCGCGGCGGCAACGTCTTCGGCGGGTACCTGAAAAGCCCCGAGAAGACCGCCGAGGCACTGGACGAGGATGGCTGGCTGCACTCCGGCGACATCGGCGAGGTCGACGACGACGGCTACTTCAAGATCGTCGACCGGAAGAAAGAACTGATCATCACCGCAGGCGGGAAGAACATCAGCCCGGCGAACCTGGAATCCGCCCTCAAGATGATGCCGCTCGTTGGGCAAGCCTGTGCGATCGGGGACAATCGACCATTCGTGTCGGCGCTCGTCGTGCTCGACCCCGACGCAGCGAAAACCTTCGCTGCCAAGGAGGGACTCGGCGACATCGCGCTCGCAGCGCTCGCCGAACATCCGAAAGTCATCGAGAGCATTCGGGCCGACCTCGAGAGCGCAATGGCCGATTTCAACAACGCCGAGCGCGTGAAAAAGGTGAAGATCCTCGCGGAAGAGTGGCTACCAGACTCCGAATGCCTCACCCCGACCTCGAAACTCAAACGCCGAGGCATTCACCAGCGCTACGAGGTCGAGATCGAGGCGCTCTACGAGCGGTGACGCGAGCACCGGCGTCGACATCGCGCGAACGCCATGTCGACGGCGGCGCACGGCCTAGGTCGACGGCGTATCCGGCAACGGGGTCGCTCCTGGCTCGGCCTGGGCCTGCATGAATTGCATGAGAAGCTCCACCAGCTCGTGGGGAGGTGGCGCCTCCGGCTCCTCGACGGAGTCTTTGTAATTTTCGTACTTGAGCAGGTCCAACTTTTCGTATGCCGCCCGCACGCGCGGCGTGAGGAGGCCCAGCCGCTTGAGGTTCGGCACGATCTTCGAGAACGTCATCTGTCGGAAGCCCCGCATGAAGGGTGTCTCGATCGACCACTTCGTCCACACGTCCGCGTCCCAACCGAGCCGCTCGAAGACGGGCGTCACGAGAAGACGCTCCCGTAGCAGTTCCGTGGCTTCGATGATGAAGTCCTCACGCTCACGAATCTCAGAGGAGGTCATCTGATTCTTGTAGATGTCCTCGAGCGCGAGCACGCCAAAGCCCACGTGTCGGGACTCATCGGCCATCACACGCGTGACGATGTCCTGAATGAGGGGTTCGTCCGCCATCTGCATCCGGAGCACACCGAAGGCGGCGAGCGCGAGCCCCTCGACAAGGATCTGCATGCCGAGGAACGTCACGTCCCAGCGTGAGTCGAGAATGATCTGGTCGAGTAGCTTGCCGAGACTCGGATGTACCTCGTACGACAAGCCGAGCTTCTCGGTCAGATAGCGGTGGTAAACCTCGACGTGGCGAGCCTCGTCGGCAACCTGGTTGGCCGCGTAGAATTTCGCCTCTTCCCAGGGGACGTTTTGCACGATCTTGGCCGTTGCGAGCAAGGCGCCCTGCTCCCCGTGAAGGAACTGGGAAAGCATGAACGCGTTGGTATGCAGCTGCATCTCCAGCAGCTTGTCGTCTTCGAGCGCGACGGGCGGCTTCATCAGCTCGTTGGTCATCTTCGCAAGCCCGTTGTCCAGCCGTGTCTGCACGAGCTTTTCCAGATCGACGTCGATGGACCAGTCTACGTCCGACGCGTTCCAGCTGAGCTTCTTCCCCTTCTCGTACAGCGACAGGAGGTTCTTCTGCTTGAGCGCGTACTGCCAGTCGAAGACGGTCTCCAGGGTACCCTTCACCGAAGAGAAGGCTCCGCTCTCCGGCATCGGGATCGCGTTCACTTGTTGGAATTCCACTCTGTTCCCTCCGAACGAGCCGAGGCCCGCCAGCTTAGTCGTTCTTCGCCGTCGTGGCGCGGGCAACCTCACGGACGCCCAGATACGCGAGCAAGAGCTCGGTCAGTTCGAGTTGAAGCTCCCCGTCGGACAACGTGCGGTCGGCCACACGCGTCTCCCCGACCAGGATGTGTTGCTGCATGAAGGCAAAAGCCGTCTGAATGCCGAGATCGATTGCCAACACCGGATCGCGGTGACCGAACTCGGTCCGACGATCCAACAGAAGCACTTCGAAGCGCTCGGTCACGCGGCGACGAAACCGGAGCGCATCTTCCCTGACGGTTGGATCCTGCACCGCACGGACGAGAAACGCTCCCAACATCCGCTCGCGCTCGCGCGTCACGGTCACGAGTTCGGCGACGGCGGCTTGCACGATCGCCCGGGTGGAGACACCGCGCCAGCGTTCGGGGTCGACCAACCCTTCGACCCGCTGCTCGAGCTCGCCGTAGAATCGCTCCTCGAGTGCTCGCAGCAGCTCACTCTTGTCGCGAAAACGCGCGTAGAAACCACCCACCGAGGAATTCGCTCGCCGAACGATCTCGGGGATCGAGACGTCCGCGAGCCCCTTCTCGTTGATCAGCGCCTCGGCGGCCTCGAGAAGACGGTACAGCGTGCGCTCACTTCGAGCCTGCTTGGGACCGGAAACCGTCTCCAGCGCAACCACCTGCGCGCGTGCCATCCCTCGTCGCTCCCTTCATCGCCCGACTCCGAACCCCAACCCAGAATCAGAATCTGATTCGGTTTCTAGTCCAAGTGAATGTCTGTGTAAAGGGAATTGTTCAGAGCACGCGTTCACACTGCGCACGAGGGGCTCGGGGCAAACCCGCTTCGGGTCAGCCTCGCGTGATGTACGTCTCGAGCTGCTCGATCTGGTCCTGCTTCTCGGAGATCACCGCCTTCACGATGTCCCCGATCGACAGCAGACCGTCGAGACGATCGCCCACGACGACCGGCAGGTGGCGAATCCGCCGCTCGGTCATGAGCTCCATGCACTCTTCGACGGTGCGCTCGGGCGCCACGACGTAGAGCTCCGTGGTCATGATCTCACCGACCAGCGTCTCCTTCGAGGCCTTGCCTTTCAGGATGACCTGGCGCGCGTAGTCTCGCTCGGACAGGATTCCGGCGACACTCGCGCCGTCGAGAACCAAGACGGCGCCGATGCCCTTCTCGGCCATCAACTCCAGCGCCGCGAAGACCGACGTATCCGGGGCCACCGACCAGATGTCGCTTCCCTTCGCCTGCAGCAGATCCTGAACGGTCTTCATATACTCCTCCTTGTTCGCCGGAGGCGCGCAGCGCGGCCTGTTTATGGCGTGAAGTCTGCCACTGCGGAGCCCGGCGCTCAAGACATTCCGCGGTTTCTGGACTTGCCCCACGTTGCGCGCATGATGGGTCCCATGGACTGGGTCGCCATCGGGCTCGCCTTGCTTTTCTCCTTACTGGGCCTGGGTTGCCTGCTCCTCACCGCCGTCGGCCTGCCAGGAACATGGCTCATGATCGGCCTCGCGGCGGGAGTCCACCTCCTGCAGGGCGCGCTCACGACGGCAGGCGAGGCCACGTCCGTATGGTGGACGATCGCCATCTGCGCCGTCCTGGCAGGATTCGGCGAGGCCATCGAGACGGCGGCCGGGGCCGCCGGTAGCCACGCCGGTGGTGGGACGAGCCGCGGGATGGTCGGCGCGGTCCTCGGGGGCATCGTCGGCGGGATCGCGCTTACGCCAGTGATCCCGATTCCCCTCGTGGGGACCCTGATCGGCGCGATGGTGGGCACGTTCGTTGGTGCCCTTGCCGGCGAACTGACGGGCGAGGCCGACGCCGCTGGCGGCGACTCCGTGCGAGCGGCCGCGGGCGCCACCGTGGGCCGCCTCTTGGGCTCGATGGGCAAGACGCTGGTCGCCGCGGTGGTGTGGGTCATGTTGTCGATTCGGCTCTTCAGCTCCTGAGGGGCTGCGGTGCGCCCGGGCTGGTGCGGCCCGAGCCTCCGACCGCTAGGCTTGCCCGCTATGCCCGAGCTCAGCGGCGCCCCCTCGCACACTCTGTCGGAGTACGAATCCAAACGACGTCTGGCCTCCCTGGGCGTCCCCGTCGCAGCGGAAAGGCTCGCTTCGACCGACGCCGAGGCCGCCCGTGCCGCACAGGAGATCGGCTGCCCGGTCGCGGTGAAGCTGTGCGGGGACAAGATCGCGCACAAGACGGAACGGAACCTGGTGCGACTCGGCGTCGACAGCGCCGAAGCGGCCCGGGCCGCCGCGGCCGAGCTTCTCGGAGCCGCCCGCCCCGAGGACGGCCCCGTCGGTGTCCTCGTCGCGCAAATGGTGTCTGGGCGCCGGGAGTTGATCGCGGGCTGCGTGCAAGACCCGACGTTCGGTCCGTGCGTCATGCTCGGGATCGGCGGGATCTTCGCCGAGGCACTCGCGGACGTCGTGTTCCGGCTCGTCCCCCTCTCCCCCGCCGACGCAGCCGAAATGATCGACAGTCTGCAGAACCAGAAGATGCTCGACGACTTCCGGGGCGAGCCCGCGGTCGATCGCCAGATGTTGGCGGAAGTGCTCCTCGGCCTCTCCCGGCTCGTCGAGAGCGATCCGCAAATCCTATCGGTCGACCTGAACCCACTCATCGTTTGCGAAGGGCGCCCCGTCGCCGTCGACGCCCTCATCGAGGTCCGCGGAGCATGAGCACCGAGATTCTGGACCGGTTCCGTCCGCTGTTCGAGCCTCGCGGCGTCATCATCGCCGGCGCCTCGAGCCACCCGGGCAAGTTCGGCTTCGTGGCGGCCCACAACCTCCTCTCCGAGGGCTTTGCGGGCGAGGTGTTCCTCACCAATCGCGACGGCGCGGAGATCCTCGGCCGCAAGTCGCTGACCACGATCGACGACGTGCCCAACGGCGCCGCCGACCTCGTCTTCGTCTGTACGCCTCAGAAGGCCGTGCCCGACCTGCTCCGCACGTGCGCCGCCAAGGGCGTGAAGGCCGCCTTCCTCACAACGGCGGGGTACGGCGAGCTCGGCGAAGAGGGCAAGCGAGCGGAGGACGACCTCGTGGCCCTCTGCGATGAGCTCGGCATGTTGCTCCTCGGCCCGAACGGGCAAGGCGTGATCTCAACCCCGGCCAAGATGTGTGCACAGATCGTGGCGCCCTTCCCTCCGCCCGGAAAGATCGCGATCGCCAGCCAGTCCGGCGGATTCGTCCAGGCGTTTCAAAACTACGCCGCCAAGACCGGCGTCGGCGTGAGTCGCGCCGTGTCGGCCGGCAACTGTGCCGCAACGAAGATCGAGGACTATCTCGAGTACTTCGCCGCCGATCCCGAGACCGCCGTGAGCCTGATCTACGTCGAGGGCCTCGACGACGGCCGCACGTTCTACGAGACCGTGAGACGGGCAACCAGCTCCAAGCCGCTGGTCGTCTTGAAGGGCGGCGCGACGAGCGGTGGGCAGCGGGCAGCCGCCTCGCACACCGGCGCCCTCGCAACCGACGACAACGTGTTCGACGGCATGTGCCGCCAGGCCGGCATGAGCCGGGCCACTTCGATCGAGGAAGCTTTCGAGATCGCGGCGAGCTTCGCCACCCACCCAATCCCGCGCGGGCGCAACGTCTTCGTGCTGACCACCGCCGGCGGTTGGGGTGTGGTCACCGCAGATCGGATCACCGCCTCGCGGGAGCTCGACCTCATGCCCATCCCCGAAGACCTCAAGGCCGAGTTCGACAAACGCCTGCCCCCCCGGTGGAGCCGGAACAACCCCGCCGACCTCGCGGGATCCGAAACGCGGGACACCGTCGTCGAGTGCCTCGACCTCGTCGCCGCACACCCCGATGTCGATGCCGTGCTCCTGCTCGGCGTCGGCATTCAGTCCAACCTCGCCGCGATGGAACGCTCCGGCAACTTCTACCCCGACCATGGCCTCGAACGTATCGTCGAGTTCCACGAGCGGCAGGACACGCGCTACGCCCAGACCGCCATGGACCTCGAGAAAAAGCACGACAAGCCTGTCCTGATCGCGACCGAGCTCACGGACTGCCAGCCGGAGAACGCCGGGCCACGCACGCTGCATGACGCCGGCAGCCTCGCATACGCGTCCTCCTACCGCGCGGTAACGGCACTCGAACATCTGTATCGCTACGGCCAGCACCGGTCGCGCCGCTGAGCCTCCATGACATGAGGAGTCTGAAATGAAGAGAATCCTGGTCGCCGCCGCCGTCCTACTCGTCGCGGGCACGGTCTTCGTTCGGGGCATGGCCTCCGGATGGTTTGGGGAGCATGAAGCGCCAGGCGAAATCACGAAGCGACGCGTCCCCGAGAAGATCATCGCCGCCCGCGAGGACGCACAGAAGAAGACCGCGAAGGGTATCGACGCCGAACCCGGCAAACAGATTCTCTTCGGCGACCTGCACGTCCACACGACCTTCTCGACGGATGCCTTTCTGACGAGCCTACCGATCCTCAACGGCGAAGGCGCGCATCCGCCCGCGGACGCATGCGACTATGCGCGTTACTGCTCCGCCCTCGACTTCTGGTCGATCAACGATCACGCCGAAGGCATCACGCCGCAGCACTGGGCCGAAACCGTCGAGAGCATGCGACAGTGCAATGAGGTCGCCGGGGACGCGAGCAACCCCGACGTCGTCGCGTTCCTCGGGTGGGAGTGGACCCAGGTCGGACGCACCCCGGAAACACATTACGGCCACAAGAACGTCGTATTGCGCGGCACGGCCGACGACGAGATCCCTGCGCGCCCCATTGCTTCGCGGGGCCTCGCCCAGCAGGCAATGACGCAAGGCCTGCCCACGCTGCAGGCCGCGGCCATCGGCATCGCCGGCGGCGACACGCGCTACAACGACATCCTCTACTACTTGAACGAACGGATCGAATCGGGCCTGTGCCCGGACGGAGTCCCCGAGCGGGAGCTTCCTGCGGACTGCATGGAAAGCACGACGACCCCGGGCGAGCTCTTCGCGAAACTCGACGACTGGGGACACGACTCGATCGTCATCCCGCACGGCACGACCTGGGGCTTCTACACGCCAGCCGGATCGACGTGGCGAAAGCAGCTCACCGCTGCCGAGCACGACCCGCAGCGCCAGACACTGGTCGAGATCTTCTCCGGCCACGGCAACTCCGAAGAATACCGCGATTTCCGCGCGGTTGCGTTCGACGACGACGGGAAGGCGTACTGCCCCGAGCCCAGCCAGGACTATCTGCCCTCGTGCTGGCGCGCCGGCCAGATCATCCACCACCGATGCACGAAGGAAGGTCACGCTCCGGGCGAGTGCGCCCGACGCGCGGCGGAAGCGCGTGCGCTCTACGTCGAAGGCGCAAACGCCGGCCACCACGCGATCCCCGCGGCAACGGCGACGGACTGGCTCGATGCCGGCCAGTGTCAGGACTGCTTCCTGCCTGCCTTCAACTACCGCCCCGGCGGCTCAGTGCAGTACATGATGGCGATTCGCAACTTCGACGAACCGGACGGACCGCAGCGGTTCCGCTTCGGCTTCATGGCGTCGAGCGACAACCACACCGCGCGACCCGGTACGGGCTACAAAGAGATCGATCGCCGCGAGAACACCGAAGCTGCCGGCGTGATCGATGCGGAAGCGGCGGATCTCATGGCCCCACCGCGGGTGGACCCGGCGGCGCGAGCACGTCCCACGGAAGGCCTGGCAGATTCGCTGCAGGCGTTCCAACTGATGGAAATGGAGCGCCAGGCATCGTTCTTCCTGACCGGCGGACTCGTCGCGACGCACGCCGCGGGCCGCGACCGCCAGGCCATCTGGGACGCGCTCGACCGTCGAGAAGTATACGGTACGAGCGGTGACCGAATCCTCCTTTGGTTCGATCTCCTCGACGAGGGTGGACGCGCCGTCGTACCCATGGGCGGCCAGGTCGAGATGTTCCAGACGCCGCGCTTCTCCGTGCGCGCCGTCGGAGCCTTCAAGCAAAAGCCCGGCTGCCCGGCCGACGCGACCGAGGCGCTCGACCCCGCGCGCCTCGAGCACCTCTGTCGGGGCGAGTGCTTCAACCCGTCGGACGAGAGAAAGCGCATCACGCGCATCGAGGTGGTGCGAATCAGACCACAGGCGCACAAGGACGAGCCCCTCGAGGACCTCATCGAGGACCCCTGGCGGGTCTTCACGTGCGAACCCGACACGGCGGGATGCCATCTCGAGTTCGAGGACACCCAATTCGCAGGCTCCAGCCGCGATGCGCTCTATTACGTGCGCGCGATCCAGGAGCCATCTCCAACCGTCAACGGCGACTCGCTGCGATGCGAGCGCGACGCGGACGGGAACTGCATGGAAGTCGCGCCGTGCTATGGCGACTTCCGCACCGAGTACCAGGACGACTGTCTCGCCGAGAGCGAGGAACGCGCCTGGTCGTCCCCCATCTTCATCGATCACGTCCGCGCCCGCGCGGGCACCTGAGCCTCACGGCAGGAGGATTTCATCATGGCTGAAGCATTCATCGTCGGGGCCGTTCGGACGGCGGCCGGCCGCAAGCGCGGCAAGCTGGCCAAGCAGCACCCCATCGACCTCGGCGCGAAGATCCTCGATGAATTGATCGCCCGCACCGGCGCCGATCCCGCTCTCGTCGAAGACGTCGTGTTCGGCTGCGTCAATCAGGTCGGTTCGCAGGGGACCAACATCGCGCGCAACGCAGTTCTCTCGTCGAGCCTGCCCGAGTCGGTTCCGGCGACGACCGTCGACCGTCAGTGCGGCTCCTCGCAGCAGGCCGTGCACTTCGCCGCCCAGGCCGTTCTCTCCGGAGTGCACGACGTCGTGATCGCTGGTGGCGTCGAAGTCATGAGCCTCGTACCCATCGGCGGCAACGCGATCGCGGGACACAAGGTCGGCTATGGCTCGCCATACGGCAAGGGCATGAAGACCCGCTACCCCGGCGTAAAGTTCAGCCAGTTTGACGGGGCCGAGATGCTGGCGCAGCAGTTCGACCTCGATCGGGCCACGCTCGATGCCTTTGGTGTCGAGAGCCACCAGAAGGCAGCCCGCGCCACGAACGAGGGGCGCTTCGACCGTGAGATCATGCCGATCGAGGTCACGAACGAAGAGGGGGAGACGGAGACATTCTCCAAGGACGAGGGCATTCGATACGACGCCAACCTCGAGTCGATGGCCGGCTTGAAGTCGGTATCTGCCGCCGGCCATCTCACCGCTGGCACATCGAGCCAGATCTCCGATGGCGCGGCCGCCCTCATGATCTGCAACGAAGAAGGTCTCGCACGGCTAGGCCTCAAGGCGCGCGCTCGTGTAAAGGCGATGTCCGTCGTCGGAGCCGACCCCGTGGTCATGCTCGGCGCACCCATCCCGGCTACGGAGAAGTTGCTTCAGAAGAGCGGCACTTCGATCGGCGACATCGACCTCTACGAGGTGAACGAAGCCTTCGCCTCCGTACCGCTCGCGTGGGCGAAGGGTGTGAGCGCCGACCGCGCGCGACTGAATGTAAATGGCGGCGCGATGGCCCTGGGGCACCCGCTGGGCTGCACCGGCGCCAAGCTGATGACGACACTCCTTCACGAGCTCGAGCGCAGCGGCGGCACGCTCGGGCTTCAGACGATGTGCGAAGGCGGCGGGCTCGCCAACGCGACTCTGATTGAACGAATCTAGGAGCGCACCGGCTGGTGGCAATCGGCTTCGAGGCTAGTACGCATCGAAGTCGATTGCCGCGAACCGCACACGATCCGGGTCCAGCGTGCGCCCAGGATCGGCCAAGTCGCGGTAGATCAGGTTCAGCGGCGACGGCCGCGCAAACTCCGGCAGCGGCAACCACGGCCGGCCGGCCCAATCCCGGCTCGGGTCCAGCCCCATCCACAACCGGATCGGGTTGCGGACGCCGAGCGGCTGGAGCGTGTCGAGCGCGCCCCCCCGGTCGCACTCGTCCACGGGCCGGGCCGCGAGCTCGACCCAGATACCGAACTGATGCGTCGGCGCGTAGACCATCACCCCCCCGGCCGTCGCGACCCGTCGGTACTCACGCGCCGGACAGCGAAGACGCCACGCCAGCTCATCGGGAGACCATACCCGCTCGAGCTCGGCGTCGACCAAGGGGCCGGTCGGGGCAGGAGCACCGAGTCCAATCCGAACGTCGAGAGGTCGAACGAGCTGGAACCCGAGCTTTGTCACGAATCCGGGAGTGCTCGACGCATTGGCGACCCCGACCACGAACTCGTAGCCCTGCGCCGCAGCATCGGCGTAGGTCGCTTCCGCGAGACGCGTGAACATCCCTTGGCCCCGGTAGTCGGGATGCGTCGCGGTATGCAGCGAGAGAACGCCGCGAGACTGCCGACCGAAAACATGCGCGCGCAGCGGCACCGTCACGTAGTGAGCCGCCAGCCGGCCGCCATCCCAGGCGTTGCGCCCGACCGCAACGCCCGCGGGGTTCTGGCGGTAGCACCAGTCGAGATAGGGCGGGTCCAGGTGCTGAATCTCGCCGAACGCCGAGAGGAGCAACGTCGAGACCTGCGCGATCTCCGCGGGCTCGAGAAGAAGCGGTCGATCTTCAATCACGAGCGTCCTCGGCCCCCTCCAACACGGCCGCTACGTACTCATCGTATCGAACGATGCTTCCGCCCAGGTCGACGATCGCGGCGAGTCTCGTGAGCACCCGACTTCGGTTCATGTACATCAGCCCGTTCAACGCTCGGCTCTCTCCCAACTCCGGGTGCATGAACCGTTCCTGCTCGGTGTCGAGGTCATACGGATGAAAGTACCCGACGACGGGACGACCAGCCACGAGACGACGGCGAACCAAGTAGCGAACGAGCACCGCGGGCAGCGCGCGGAAGTACACTCCTCCCGCGAACGGCAGCCTCCGACCCAGCACGCCGAATGTGGTGAGGGGCATCTCCCACACGCCAGAAGGCGTTCGTACGCAGTTCGTAGCGAAGCCCTCCCAGCCGTACATCGGATTGGAATGCGGAAGCACCGAGCTCGAGTAGGTGAACCCGAGCTCGCGCAGGATCTCGTAGGCCCAAGCCGTCCGCGCCGTCAGCGAGAAGATCGGCGCCCGAAAGCCCTCCACTCGAGAGGCGCCTGCCTTCCGGAGATCCTCGAGGTTTCGTTCGAGGTCCGCGCGCAGCCCGTCGGGGCCGAGTCGCCCCAGCGGCGTATGATCACTGGTGTGGCAGGCAAGTTCGTGGCCGGCGTCGGCGATGCGGGCGATCAGCTCCGGGTAGCGGCGAGCGACGTCTCCCACCGTGAAGAAGGTCGCGCGCCCCTGGCACTCCTCGAGGAACTGAAGGTACGCCTCGACGTTCGCGGGCACCCGCTCCGCGTACTTCCCACCGTCCGGGACGAGGCTCCGCACATCCTCGAGATCGACGCTGAACAAGAAGGAGGCCGCCGACACCTCGGAGGCAACACTGTTCCTGCCTTCGGTGGTCGAGGTCGGCATCGGCCGAGGCCTTATAGTCTCACCGTTCCGGCATCGGCAACCGGCCAAGCACGTTCCCCGTCGCCAAGCGAACCAGACCGGCTTGGCGGGAGGGAAAAGACGCGCCCTTCCCTCCCGCGTTCCGAGAGCTATTTCAAAGCGTTGGCGATCGCCTTCATCTCATCCCCGATCCCCTGGGGGATGATGTACCCGTCCGTGTCGCGAATCTGCTCGATCTGATCACGAACCGCCTCGGCGCTCACGACAGCACCCTTGCCGGCGATCCAACCATTCGTCAGGCCGATGAATATGCGCGCGAAGCGGCCGCCACCGACCGAGTAGACCTCGTGGGTCAACTCACACTCCTCGGAGCAGAGGTAGGTCACGAGCGGCGTCACGGTCTCGGGATCGAGAAACTCGGCGATCGGGCCGAGCAACTCCTCGGTCATCCGGGTGCGCGCCGTCGGCGCGATCGCGTTGCACTTCACATCGTACTTCGCGCCTTCGACCGAGAGCACGTGCATCAAGCCAACGAGTCCCATCTTCGCTGCGCCGTAGTTCGTCTGCCCGAAGTTGCCGAGCAGACCCGCCGCGGACGACGTGAATACGAATCGGCCGAACCGCTGGTCCTTCATCAAGCGAAACGCCGGCTGCGAAACGTAGAAGGCGCCCTTCAGATGCACGTCGATGACGAGCTCGAGCTCCGGCGGCGTGAGCTTCACGAAAGACTTGTCGCGAAGGATGCCCGCGTTGTTGACCACGATGTCGACCTTGCCGAAGCTGCTGACCGCGGTCTGGATGATCGACTCGCCACCTTCCGGCGTCGCGACCGAATCGTAGTTCGCCGCAGCCTCACCGCCGGCCGCCTTGATCTCGTCTACGACCTGGTCGGCCATGTTGCTGCCCTTGCCTGTGCCGTCCGCCTTGCCGCCGAGATCGTTCACGACGACCTTCGCACCGCGCTTCGCGAACTCGAGAGCGTAGGTCTTGCCGAGGCCGCCGCCGGCGCCCGTGATGACCGCAACGCGACCGTCGAAGCGAATGTCTCCCATGCCGAAGTCCTTTCGTAATCCGCGGCGGCGAAGCCGCCGAGATGGCGTATCCTGCCGCCCGGACGGGCGGCTCCGGCTAGGACATAGCCTCCGGAACGGAGCCCTTCAAAGCACCGACTCGTTCGCCTTGCCGGCCTTTTCCATCTTGGCCCAGCTGTCGCGCAGGGAGACCGCGCGATTGAACACCGGGTGGCCCAGAGCCGAATCCACCTCATCTGCGGCAAAGTAGCCCGTGCGCTCGAACTGCCAGAGGCTGCCCGGCTCGGCCTCGGCCAACGCCGGCTCGACCCAGCAATCGGTGAGGACTTCGAGCGAGTCGGGGTTCAAGTTGTCCTTCCACTCTGGCCCGTCGGGACTCTCGAGCGCGAACAACCGATCGTACAGACGCACCGTGGCTCGGACCGCGTGCTTCACCGACACCCAGTGGATCGTGCCCTTCACCTTCCGCCCGTCGGGGGCGTTCCCCCCGCGCGTCTCGGGATCGTAGGTACAGTGGATCTCGACCACCTCGCCCGCATCGTCCTTCACGACATCTACGCACGTCACGAGGTAGCCCCAGCGGAGCCGAACTTCTTTGCCCGGCGCCAACCGGAAGTACTTTCGTGGCGGATCCTCTCGGAAATCATCACGTTCGATGTAGAGCTCGCGCGAGAAGGGAAGCAGTCGGGTGCCGGCCGATTCGTCTTCGGGGTTGTTGATCGCTTCCAGTTCCTCTTCGTGATCCTCGGGGTAGTTCACGAGAACCATCTTGAGAGGCTTGAGCACGGCGAGCGAGCGCGGAGCCCGACGATTCAGATCGTCGCGTAGCGAGTGCTCGAGCATCGCCACATCGACGAGACTGTTCTTCTTCGCGACGCCGACGCGCTCGCAAAAGTCGCGAATCGCCTCGGGGGTGTACCCTCGCCTCCGGAGACCGGCCAAGGTCGGCATCCGAGGATCGTCCCAGCCGTCGACCCGCCCCTCCTCGACCAATTGGCGGAGCTTGCGCTTCGAGTCGATCATGTAGGTCAGCTTCAGCCGGGCGAATTCGATCTGCTGCGGATGGCACGAGACGTCGAGGTTCTCGAGAAACCAGTCGTACAACGGACGATGGTCCTCGAACTCCAGGCTGCAGAGTGAGTGCGTGATTCCCTCGATCGCATCGGAGAGGGGGTGCGTAAAGTCGTACATCGGGTAGATCGACCACCGATTGCCCGCACGGTGGTGTTCGATCTTTCGAATCCGATAGAGCGCCGGATCTCGCATATTCAGGTTCGGCGAGGTCATGTCGATCTTGGCACGCAGGACGTGCGCGCCCTCGTCAAATTCGCCCGCCTCCATCCGTGCGAACAAATCGAGGTTTTCGTCGACCGACCGATCCCGGTGCGGGCTGTTCTTGCCGGGTTCGGTGAAGGTCCCGCGATACTCCCGAATCTCGTCGGCAGTCAGACTGTCGACGTACGCCTTGCCGGCGCGGATCAAGTCGACCGCCCAATCGCGCAACCTCTCGAAGTAGTCCGAAGCGTAGAAGAGGTTTTCACCCCAATCCGCGCCGAGCCACTTCACGTCGCGGATGATTCCCTCGACGTAACGTGTCTCCTCCTTTTCCGGGTTGGTGTCGTCGAAGCGAAGGTGGAAGGTCCCACCGTGCTCCTGGGCGATTCCGTAGTTGATGCAGATCGCCTTCGCGTGACCGATGTGGAGGTAGCCGTTCGGCTCCGGCGGAAATCGGGTGACCACCCGGCCGCCATGCTTCCCGGATCTCACGTCGTCGTTGACGATCGTGCGCACGAAGTTCGAAGGAGCCTCAATCGGGGCTTTGTCTTTCGACGCGTCGGTCATCCAAGAGAGGATAGGAGGATCGACGGCGCATGGCCAGGCTGGCCGCCGACGGCTCGTTGCGAAGATCGTGGGCCACGGGTTATGGCTCCGGCCATGAAACCCGCACTCCTGGTCGAGAGAGAGGGGCACATCGTCACCCTGACGCTGAACCGCCCCGCCAAACGGAACGCCTTCAACCCAGAGGTCCTGTGTCGCCTCTGCGACGCCTTCGACATGATCGACCAGGATGACGAGATCCGGGTGGGAATCATCACGGGTGCCGGCGGGAACTTCTCGGCCGGCGCCGACCTCGACCAGCTCGTCACCAAGATGATCAAGGGCCTCCCGCCCGAGGACGAGTGGGATGAACGCGTCCGCGCCGACTACGGAATCCTCTACAAGGGGTTCTTGAAAGACCGGTACGTCACCAAGCCGCTGATCGCCGCGATCGAGGGCGCCTGCTACGCCGGCGGGACCGAGATGCTCCAGGGCATCGACATCCGGGTCGCGGGCCAGAGCGCGAAGATTGCGATCTCCGAGGTCAAACGCGGCCTCTTCCCCATGGCGGGATCGACCGTCCGCCTACGCCGCCAGATCGCCTTTACCCACGCGATGGAGATCCTTCTCGTGGGTGATCCCCTGAGCGCCGCGGACGCCGAGAGGATCGGCCTGATCGGACACGTCGTGCCGGACGGCCAGGCGCTCGCAAAAGCGAGGGAGATCGCGGGGAAGATTGCCGCAAACGGCCCACTCGCGGTGAAGAACATCAAGCTCTCGGTCATCGAGAGTGAGTTCCTGAACGAGGCCGAGGCCTACAAGCGCGAGCAGGAGCTCGGCATGGAAGTCATGTCGAGCGAGGACGCGCGCGAGGGCCCCAAGGCGTTCCTGGAGAAGCGGTCACCCAACTTCAAGGGACGCTAGGCAGACAGCTTCCCGCAAGCGAACGACTCACGGGGCGGTGGCCGGTGCCGCTGTCGGCTGAGGCGCGTCGCTCGGCAGCGCGACCTTGGTCACGGGAATCCACCGGTCCAGGATCGCCTGCAGCTGCCCATCCTTACGCAGCGTCTTCAGAGCTCCGTTCAGCTTCGCCGCGAGCGCCTCGTCGTCCGCCGGCACAGCCCACGCGAGGAACTCTTTTGTGAGCGGGCGGTAGATGCCCGCAAGCTCGTTGTCCCGCGTGTTTGAGCGCCCGGTGAGCCGCCATACCGTCGGAGCGTCGTGCACGAAGTAGTCGACCTTCTCGTCCTTCAGTCCCTGCGTCCCCTCTTCGACGGTATCGAACCCGACCACGGTCGCCTTGGGGAGGTTCTCCTTCGCCCACCCCTCGCCCGTCGTACCCTTCTTGACGCCGACTCGTGAGCCCTCTGCTCCGATCTCATCCGGGTGGACGGAGCGGCCGAGGTCATCGGCGCGAATCACCGCCATCTGCCCCACGCGGAGGTACGGCTCGGCGAAGCGCACCTTCTTGGAGCGCTCTTCGGTGATCGACAGCCCCGACATGACGACATCGACCTTCCCCGCCTCGAGTGACGGCACGAGGTCGGGGAATTTCATCGCAACGAGCACGATCTCGTCACCGAGCAACTCCCCGACCGCTTTCGCGAGGTCCGCCTCGGCACCGCTCGGCACGCCATCTTGCGAAAAGGCAAGCGGCGGATAACTCTCGGAGATCCCCACGCGAAGTGCCTCGGCCTGGGCGAGGCCGGCCCCGAGCAACACGAGCGGCCAGGCAAGCGCGACGGCGCCCCACGTGCACAGCCACAAACCCCTCCTCGACCCGTACTGCCGCCTTCCCAACCCGTTCGTCCCCGTCATTGCCGTGCCTCCTCTGGCCGGCCCGGATGGCCGTCCGCGACGGGACACTACTTCGGCACGAAGCGCCCGGCAACGGCGCCCCGCGCCGCCCGGAACCCGGCGCCCGGGGCGCGCTGCCCCCGATGGCTCACCGGACCCGCCGCGGCGCCGGGCCGTGGCACACCGCGAGCGCGTTGGCGAGGACGCGATTGTTGAGGCGGATTCGCCGCTTGCTATCGAAATGGGATCGCGCCGAGCGCGTCGAGGAGTACCACGTGAACCTGAAATACAGCGAGGAATACCAGCGCTTCCGCGAGGAAGTCCGGGCCTTCATCAAGGACCACTGGACGGCCGAGGATGTCGCGAACAACCCACAACTGAGCGAGATGGCGCAGGGTCTCGGTTCGGCGCCGCGCACCGACGAACGTGCTACCGCCTTCCGACGCGAGGCCGCGAAGCGCGGCTACATGTACCGCCACGTACCCCGCGCCTACGGCGGCGGCGAGCAACCACCCGACCCGTTGAAGGCGACGATCATCGGCGAGGAGTTCAAGGCCGCCAAGACGCCTCCCGAGCTGATGAGCCAGGGGCCTGCGATGCTGATTCCGACCCTCCTCGCGCACGGCAGCGAAGAGCAGAAGCAGGAGTTCGTCGAGAAGACCCTGCTCGGACACATCCGCTGGTGTCAGGGCTACAGCGAGCCCGGCGCTGGCAGCGATCTCGCCTCCCTCCGCACTACCGGCGTCCTGGAGGGCGACCACTGGGTCGTCAACGGCCAGAAGATCTGGACCTCGAACGCGCGCGAGGCGGATTGGATGTTCGCGCTCATTCGCACCGAACCAGACGAGGCGAAGCACGACGGCATCAGCTACCTCCTGATCGACATGAAGACGCCGGGCATCGATGTCCGTCCTCTTCGCCAGATGGACGGCGACGCCCACTTCAACGAAGTCTTCTTCGACAATGTGCGTGTCCCTCGCGCCAGCATGGTCGGCGACCGCGGACAGGGGTGGTACGTGAGCCGGTCGACGCTGAAGGCCGAGCGCGCACTCATCGGGAACGCGTCGATGGCGCGGCGCACGTTCGACGGCTGCGTCGCGCTGGCCCAGATGACGGAGGTGCGCGGGCATCCGGCGATTCAAGACCCGGTCATTCGCGACCGGCTGACCGAGCTCGAGGCGAGAGTGCTGGCCGCCGAGTACAACGGCTTCCGCCTCCTCACCGAAAGTGCCAAGGGGCACGACGGTGGACTCGCCGGACTCGTCACGAAACTGCACACATCTACCCTCGCGCACGACGTGTCGAGGCTCGCAATGGACATCTCCAGCGACGCTGCGATGTTGGCGCCAGGCGAAGAGAGGGCGCCGTTCTCGGGCATGCTGGTTCAGTCGTACATCATGTACTACGCCCTCGCGATCGGCGGCGGCGCTCCCAACATCCAGCGCAACGTGATCGGCGAACGGGGACTCGGCCTCCCCCGCGACGTTCGTCGATAGGAGCTCTCAATGGATTTCGGACTCACCGAGGATCAATCCCTCCTCCAGGACTCGATCAAGAAGTTCGTCGAGGCCGAGTGCCCGCCGACGCGCGTGCGCGACATCATGGAGAGCGACGACGGCCACGACCCGGCGCTCTGGCGCGGCCTGGCCGAGTTGGGCGTCGCCGGAATGACCGTACCCGCCGAGCACGGCGGAGCGGGCCTCGAACTTCTCGACCTGGCCCTCGCCTCCGACATCCTCGGGTGGGCGGCAATCCCTGGGCCGTTCCTCGGAAACGCCATGGCGACGGCCGCGCTGTCTCAGAGCGATGCGGACGCGCAGGAGCGCTGGTTCCCCTCCGTCGCGACCGGAGAGACCGTGCTCACCGTCGCGCTCGGCGAGGGAATCGGCGAGTGGGACGCCGCCGCAGTTCAGACCCGCGCGACGGGCGGCAAGCTCACGGGCGAGAAGTCTCTCGTCCCGTACGCGGAGATCGCCGACGTGATTCTCGTCACCGCCATCGACGACGACGGCCCCGGCCTCTGGGCGGTCGAACGAGGCGCCAGCGCAATGGAAATCACTGCCCTCTCCGGCAACGACCTCACCCGCCGCGTCGCGCACGTCCGCTTCGACGGAGCGAGCGCGAGGAAGATCGCCTCCGGCCGCATCGCAGCCGATTACGCACGCGACGTGGGCCTGGTCCTGCTTGCCGCCGACGCCTCGGGAGGAGCGCACCGCTGCCTGGAAATGACGACCGAATATGCGCTGACCCGCGAGCAGTTCGGGCAGGTCATCGGCGCCTTCCAAGGAGTGAAGCACCAACTGGCCAACCTGGCCTGTGACCTCGAGCCGGCCGTATCGCTCTGGTGGTACGCGGCGCACGCCTTCGATCACATCCAGGACAAGACCGAGCGTCACGCGGCGCTCGCCAAGTCACACCTGACTGACCTGTACGACACCACCGTGCGTTACGCGATCGAGCTGCACGGCGGCATCGGGTTCACCTGGGAATACGACCTGCACCTCTGGTTCCGGCGGGCCATGTTCGACCGTGCGTTTCTCGGCGAGTCGAGCTACCACCGCAGGCGTGCAGCCGACCTCGCCGGCTGGTGAGTGCCATGATCGAACGGCACCACTACTTCCGCCTGATAGAAGCCTACGCGACCCCCGAGGGCCGCGAGGACACCGCTCGACGAACGATCGCGGCCCTCTCTTCCTTGCCCGGCGTCCTGGCGATCTCGGCCGGGTTGCCAGCGGACGACCATGCCGAAGCGGCCTGGGATCTCGCGGTGACGGTTCGCTTCGCGAGCCTCGAGGATGTCGAGGCGTACCGGGTAAACGCCGACCACCGACGCTTCGTGGACGACGTGCTCGCCCCGCGCATCGACGTGAAGAAGATCTGGAACTTCACGATCGCGGGCGCCGCGAAGGCGGACTGAGCCGCCCTCGCGTGCTCGGGGCGGCCCCGTGAGCATGGCAGCCTGGAGTCTGGTCGCCGTCGCCGGGCTGTACTGGCTGCCCGGTGCGGGCCTGGTCGAGCTCCTGTGGTCCGATCTCCGACGCGACGCGCGCCACGACCGACTCTCCCGGCTCGCTATCGCCGGCGCCGTCAGTATCGCGCTACGCCCCCTGCTGCTGCTGTGGTGCTGGACCTTTGCGATCCCGGCCGGAGCGTGGAGCGCCTGGGTCCCGGCCGTGCTCGGCGCCGGCGTGCTGGCCGGCCGCGCCCGGCAGCGACGGTCGCACCCGGCACCGCATGCGCGCCTCGGGGCCGGCGTCGGGCGCGTCGACGTGCTTCTCGGCCTGGTCGTCGCCCTCACCATCGCCTCTCGCTGGATCGCAGTGCGTGGGCTGCTCGTGCCGGCGTGGGGCGACTCCGTCCAGCACACGATGATCACACAGCTATTGATCGAAAATGCAGGCCTCTTTCAGAGCTGGGCTCCGTACGCCCCCATGGAAAGCCTCACGTACCACTTCGGCTTCCACGCCATGGCCGCGGCCTGGGCCGAAATCACTGGAACCGACGCGCCGGCCGCCGTGCTCTGGGTTGGGCAAGTCACGGGAGTCGTCGCGGTCTTGTCTCTGTACCCGCTGACCCTCCAGCTCACGGGCGGGAACCGCGCCGCCGGAGCCGTCGCGCTCCTGGTCGCGGGACTGCTGTCGCCGATGCCCGCGTTCTATGCCAGCTGGGGACGCTACACCCAGCTCGCCGGCCAAGCGCTCCTCCCCATCTTCGTGCTGCTCCTCGACGTCGTGTGGTTCGATCCCGACCGGAGTCCGCGCACCCGGCTCGGGATCTTGATGTTCTTGCTCGCGGGTCTGTGCTTGACGCACTATCGCGTCTCCCTCCTGGCGGCGACGGCCGTCGTCGTATGGCCACTCGCCGGTCTGTGGCGTTGGCGCCACGCACGCGGTGAATGGCTCCGACGCACTGCTGGCGCGACCGCAGCGGGCATCGCGGCGCTGCTCTTGATCGTTCCGTGGCTCGCCGTCCTCGACGACGGTCTCCTGATCCCGGTTTACGGCAAGATCGCATCGATCGCGCCTACCGCCTTCTCCTTCGCCGATGCCTTGCGCGCGTGGTCCTCGATCCCGGCCGGAGCCTCGGCGTTCGGGATCATCGTCGTCATTCTGGCGGTCGCGGTCGGGATGGCCCTGCGCGAGCGCGCGGTACTCCTCATCCTGGCCTGGTGTGCGCTCGCCCTTGTCGCGACGAATCCCTTCTTGCTCGGATTACCAGGAATGGGATTCGTAACGAACTTCGCGATCGGAATCGCCGCGTACATTCCCGCCTCGATCCTGATCGGGTCGGCGCTCGTCCACACCTTTCCCTGGTTCGAGCGCCGCCCAGGGGGACGCGCATTGCTCGCTGGCGCTCTCGTGATCGCCGCCGCGGCTGGGTTCACCGCTCGAGCGAAGCCCGTGGCCCGCGACTTTCAACTGCTCACCGCCGCGGACCTCCGGGGGTTCGAGTGGATCCGGGAGCACACCCCCCCGGACGCCCACTTCCAGGTCAACGTGAGCCTCGCCTATGGCGGTAAGACGGCCGTCGGAACCGACGCGGGTTGGTGGCTGCCACTGCTCGCGAACCGCAGCTCGACGCTCCCGCCGCTCCTCTATGCCTCGGAGCGCATGGACGAGAAGCTACGGCACGACGTGTGGGCCCTGCCCACATGGCTCCGCTGGGGCGCCTATGATCCCGCAAACACGCACCGGAACCTCTGCTACCAGGGAGTCACGCACATCTTCCTCGGTGACAAGCGCGGCGCGGTCGGCGCCGACGGCGAACCCCTCATCCCGAGCAAGAACCTCGCGCCTGACCCACGCATGACTCTTCTCTTCGAAGCCGACCGCGCACAGGTCTGGAAATTCGACCGCGACGAGTGTGGGAACTGGCGACAAAATGTGAGACGGACGATGCGACGATGACGTCTCTCCGCCATTGGATATCGTGCCTCGCGATCGTATTGCCGCTTCTCCTCGCGGGGCCGGGCCGGGCGCAGGAAGCCGCACCGAGCGCCGATCCGCGCGCGGACGCAACCGAGCGGGAAGCACCGAGCGGCGACGGAGCCGTGGACGCGCCGGCGGAGGAAGAACCGCCGTCCGCACCGCCGGAGGCATCGCAGCTCGCAGCGCGCCTTCAAGAGACGTCGACCGAGCTCCGCAGACTGCACGGCGCACTTGGCCACGACGCCTCCGAGGACATTCACAAGGCATTTCCGCCCTTGCGAGACCGTCTCAACGTCCTGGGCGAGCAACAGGACGAGCTGTTCAAGCCCGCAGTCGGCATCAAGACTCTCCAAGACATCCGCAACGAGTGGAGAGACGCGTCGACCCAGCTCACCGAGTGGTCGAGCACACTGACGGGGATCGCGACCGAGCTCGACAGCATCCTCAACTCCCTGACGGCCTTCTCGACGGAATGGAGTGCCATCGAAGATCGCTCGAGAGCCGAAGAACTCCCCCCCGCCGTCGTTCAGCGGGTGCAGACCACGATCAGCGAGATCTCGGCGACCGAAGAGGAAGTTCGCACCCGGCGGGCACGCATCCTCGAACTGCAGAACGCCGTCTCGGAAGAGCTGGTCGAGGTCGCCACGGTGCTCGACCTCGTCGCCGACGCGACGCAGCAGCAACGCCAGCGACTGCTGACTTCCGACGACCCGCCGATCTGGACGATCCTCGCCAACTTCTCGCTCCGGACCCCCATCTGGCAGCAAGTCGCCCAAGCGCGGGTCGACGACGGGCAAGCCGTCGTCGCGTATGCGACCGACCACGGAGAGCCATTCGCGTGGCAGCTCCTTCTGCTCATCGCCATCGCAGCGCTCGTCGGCTCGCTGGACCGGCAGGGCCGTCGCACGAGCTTCCAGGATCCGGAACTCGCGGCTGCAGCCCGAGTCTTGCATCGCCCCTACTCCGCGGCCCTGCTGATCGCGATTCTCGCCACGCCGTGGATTCATCCGCTCGCGCCCCGTGGCCTACTCGAGTTCGGCGGGCTGCTCGCCATCCCGGCGGTGTTTCGGCTCCTGCCTCGGGAATTTCGCGAGCGCCGCGACGGCAGCCTTACCCTGGTCGGCGGCCTCTACATCTTCGGCGCGATCGCGTCGCAGCTCGACCGAACCTCAGACGTACACCGCCTGTTTCTGGCCGTCGAAGCGGCCGTCGGGCTCTTCGTACTCCTCGCACGCTTCAAGCTGCCGCCCGACAGCCTGTCTCACTCGATCTGGGGATTCCTCCGGCGCGTCGGGCGCCGGGTCCTGGTCATTGGGCTCTCCATCGGACTCTTTGCCAACATCTTTGGCAACGCCACGCTGTCGGATCTCCTGACACAGGGTACGCTCAACACGGGCTTCATGGCCGCGATCATCTACGCCGCGACCCGGGTTCTCGAGGGCGTGGTGATCATGCTCCCGCGCAGCGGCGCACTCGGGTCGGTCAACCTGGTCCGCCGCAACGCCCAGCTGTTCGCCCGCCGCGGAATCGGCATCGTCCGACTCGTAGGCGCGGCCGTGTGGTTCGCCTTCGTACTGCGGTTCTTCCAACTCCGCGACCAGTTCGCAGCTGGTATCGGAAACCTCATGGACGCGAGCTGGACGCTCGGCTCGCTCGAGTTGTCCGCCGGGAACTTCCTCGTCTTCATCATTGCCATCTCGATCACCGTCGCCACCGCCCGATCGCTGCAGTTCATCCTGCGCCACGACATCCTGCCCAAACTGGACCTACCCCGAGGCGTACCCGGGGCGATCTCGTCCGCGACGCAGTACACCATACTTGGCCTCGGCTTCCTGGTGTCGCTCGCGGTCGCCGGCGTCGATCTCGGCAGCATCGCCCTTGTCGCCGGCGGACTCGGCGTCGGCATCGGGTTCGGCCTACAAAACATCGTGAACAACTTCGTCTCGGGCCTCATTCTCCTCTTCGAGCGTCCCGTGCGCGACGGAGACTACGTCGAGGCAGCCGCAACCTTTGGCGAGGTGAAGCGGATCGGCTTCCGGTCCAGCACGATCCGCACGTGGCAGGGCTCGGAGGTGATCGTCCCGAACGCCGATCTGGTCTCGAGTACCGTCATCAACTGGACGCTGACCGACAATCACCGATGCATGGAGGTTCCGGTTCGCGCCGCATACGGAAACGACGCGGAGAAGATCATGCAGCTCCTGATCGAGGTCGCAGCCAGCCATGAGAAGACGTTTGAGGATCCGGGGCCGAAGGTGTTCTTCATGGCCTTTGGCGAGAACTGCCTCGAATTCTCATTGCGCTTCTGGACCCGGTTCGACGTCGGCTTCGCAACCCGAAGCGAGGTCTCGGTCATGGTCGACAAGGCGCTGCGTGAGGCGGGGCTCCAGGCCCCCGTGC
>JAJCZO010000120.1 GCA_029262355.1 Deltaproteobacteria bacterium | reverse complement strand
CACCGAGGTTACCGTGACCTCGCTCGCCCGCGGGGCGATCGCGACTTCAGGGACGGGACTCGCGAGCGCCACCTCCACGGTGGCGGCTGGAGCCGGAACCTTCGAGTTCACGGTGGGCTCTGGTGCGACGCAGAGCATCGCCATCGATGCGACCACGACCTTGGAGGGCTTGGCCGGCGCGATCAATGGGCTTGGCGCTGGCGCAACCGCATCCGTCGTGAACCTCGGAACCGACGCGACCCCGGATTACCGGCTTCGCATCGGCAGCGACTCGACCGGAACGGCAAACGGCGTCGCGGTCACGAACGACGACACCAACATCAACGTCACCGTGAGCCAAGCAGCGGTTGACGCCGTCTTCTCGGTGAGCGGGTTCGCAACGTCAGTGACGCGCTCGAGCAATGTCGTGAGCGACGTCGTCCCCGGGGTGACCTTGAACCTCGTCGCCACCGGCGGGCCTACGACTGTGACGGTCTCGACCGACGAGCAGGCTGTGGCCGGCAAGGTCGAGGCTGTCGTGAACGCGTACAACGACCTGATCGACTTCGTGAAGACCAATAGTGCGGTCGAGCAGGATGCCACGTCCGACGAAGGCAGCGTCGAGGCGGGCCCCCTGGCGTTCGACGGCACTGTGCGGGGCATCCTCGATGGGCTGCGCTCGAGTCTCACGGGCGTCGTCGAGGGCCTGACAGGGGACTACGTCCTTCTCGCCGACGCCGGCGTGACGACGAACCAGGACGGCTCGATATCCTTCGACTCCTCGAAGCTCACTGCGGCACTCTCGGCGAACGAGCGTGACGTGGCGGAGCTCTTCGCTGGTGACGGTACGAACGGTGGGGTTTTCGACCGCCTGCACACGTACCTCACCGAAGTCACACAGTCGGGCGGGCTTCTCGCGATTCGCAACGACGGCATCGCCGACCAGATATCCTCGTTGGAGGATCGCATCGCAGCGGGTCAGCGGAGTGTGGCGGCCTTCGAGAAGAACCTGAAGGCTCAGTTCTCGAGCCTCGAGGTGCTCGTCGCCGGCCTCCAGACCCAGGGATCCTTCCTTCAGAGCGCCCTCGGAGGGTTGCAGCAGTCATGAATCAGGCTCGCGCCACTGCCCAGCAGTATCAAAACGTAGCGGTACAGACCGCCGATCGGGGCAAGGTCCTACTGCTCGTGTTCGAGGGAGCGATCAAGTTCCTCACTCTCGCGGAGAACGAGCTGCGCGCCGGGAATCTCGATGCGTTCATCTACAACTTGGGTCGCGCTCAAGCGATCATCACGGAGCTGCTTCATACGCTGAATCACGAGGCCGGCGGCACCATCGCGCGCGATCTGGAGCGGCTCTATCGCTTTGGCTTGGAGCACCTGGCCGAGGCGAACCTGCGCAAGAATCCCGACAACGTGGCGGAAGTGCGCCGCATCATCGAGACGATCGCCGGTGGTTTTCGAGAGATCCTCGCCGGCGGGATTCCCCGGCTAGACCAGAGCAATGCCGCCTGAGGATGGCGCCCGCGCAGTCAGTGAGCGCGCTCTGGACCTCTGGCGCGAACTGAGGACGTCATACGACCAGATCGACGAGGCCCTCGGCGCGCCGGACGCCGAAGTGCTCGCCACCCTGGCCAAGCGGATCGTGTCCATCGAGGAAGATCTCCGTCCACTGGTTGGCGAGATCGCGTCGATCCGCACGGAACTCGGTGATCAGGACGGCGCCCTGGTTTCGTTGTGGCAGGAGGCTGACAGTCTGATTCGCAGCCTGGCGGATCGGCAGCCGGCGCTCGTCCGGGCGGCTACCGCCGCGCGCGACGGTGCGTCGAGCGCGCTGGCCCGTCTGCGCCTCCACCGCACACAGTCCGCGCACTACCGCGACGCGCCGACGGGTGAACCGCGCTTCGCGTCACGCCGCGCATAGCTCATAGAAGTGCAGATCCTGCCGGGGAGCGGCACGAATGTCGCCCTTCTCAGCTCCGCATTCGGCCAAGGGGCCCGGTTCTGCAGCGTGAGACGCGTCCGAGCGCCATGGCATTCGCGTTGCTTCGTCTGAGCCCGGGATGATGGGTCCACAGATGCTCGAACGCAACCGGGAAGTGCTCCAGAGCAGGTTCCCCGATATTCTCCTCGTGGTGGCGGAGGCGCCGGTGGTGGCCGGCTTCGAATGCACTCACGGCGCGGACGGCTGCATTCTCGCTTCGGTGGCCGGAGTGCCCCTGCAGAACCCCCACGGGCCGGTAGAAGAGGCGCGCCGCTGGGCGCGGGCATCGGTAGAGAAATTGGAGCTGGCGGGTGCGCGGCGCGCGATCGTGGTCGGGCTCGGGCTCGGTTATCACGTCGAGGCTCTGCTCGAGTGCTTCGACGGCACCGTGATCGTGGTCGAGCCGAATCCTGGTCTGTTGCGGGCGGCTCTCGGCGCTCGCGATCTGAGTGGGCTTCTCGCCCGCGTCGAGCTCGTTGGACCCGGGGCCGAGCTGGCGGATTCGCTCGAGCCGTCGCGAGTGCTGCCCTATGCCCCATTGCTGCTGGTGGCGGGCGGCCTTCATCGCGACGCCGTCGAGCGATCTCAGCGCGTTGCCGGGCGATCCGGCGCTCGACTCCGTGTCCTGGTCGTCTCGCCGATGTACGGCGGCTCGCACCCGATCGCAGGACACGCGTGTCGCGCCCTGAACCGGTTGGGGCATGAGGCCGAGCTCCTCGACCTGTCTACGTTCTTCGAAGGATTCCGAGGGCTCTCTGGCTTCGCGACCAAGGATAGCCGCCGCCGGCAGACGGAGTCACTGTACTGCGACGCGCTCGGCGATGGAGTCGCGGCGCGGGTGGAGGAGACCGGGGCGGATCTCGTGCTCGCGCTGGCACAGGCGCCGCTCGGCGAGGCGGCGCTGAGAAAGATCGAACGAGCAGGGGCGCTCAGGGCGCTGTGGTTCGTCGAGGACTACCGTCTGTTCACCTATTGGCGCGAGGTGGCGCAGTTCTACGACTACGTCTTCACAATTCAGCGCGACGAGTGCCATGACGCGATGGGGGCCGCCGGCGCCGGGCACGTGTCGTATCTGCCGTGCGCGTTCGATCCCGAGGTCCATCGCCCCCTCGACCTCGCTCGTCCCGACCAGTTGGCCTACGGAAGCGACGTGTCCTTCGTGGGTGCGGGGTACCGCAACCGCCGCGACTCGTTCCGCCGTTTCCTCGACGTGGACTTCCGACTGTGGGGCGGTGACTGGGAGAATGCCGGGGACCTCAAGCGGAATCTGGAACGCGACGGTGCCCGCATCTCCTCGCAGGAGGCCGTACGCATCTGGAACGCCACGAAGGTGAACCTCAACCTTCACTCCTCGACGTACTGTGACGGTGTCGACCCACGCGGCGATTTCGTGAATCCTCGAACGTTCGAGCTCGCCGGGGCGGGTGCGTTTCAAATCGTCGACGAGCGCGCTCTTCTGCCCGAGCTCTTTGGTCCAGACGAGCTCGTGTCGGTCGGGTCCGTCGACGACATGAGAGCGGCGACGATGCACTTTCTCGACCGCCCGGAGGAACGAGCGGTCTTCGAGGATCGGGCGAGGCGACGCGCGTTGGCCGAGCACACCTACGAAAGACGCATGGAGGCCTTGGTGGCGACCGTGGTCGCCCGGGATCAGGACCGCCTTGCGAAAAAGCCGCGCGTCTGGACGGTCGCGGACGTTCGGGAAGAGGCCGAGGGGGAGTTGGCGCGCCATCTGGCTCGCTACACGGACACGACGCCATTCACGATCGACGACATGATTCGGACAATCCCCGATCGCCACGGTCCGCTCGAGGACCCGGAGGCGATCTTCCTTTTCTTGCACCAGTTCGACGACCTGTACCTGACGGAGCACCGGCAATGACGCAGGCCAAACGCATCCTGATCGTGAACCTCACGCGCTTCGGCGACTTGCTGCAGACGTCTCCGACGATCGCTGGACTTCGGGCCGCGAATCCGGGCGCGTCGATCACGCTCCTTGCTGATCGCAATTTCGCCGCCGTCTGCGAGGGCATTCCCGGTATCGACCACTTGCGTCGTACGGACCTCGACAGCCTGGGGCATCAGTTGCTCGCCGGCGGTCGGGATCTTCTTCATGCGTATGCCGAGGTCGAGCAGCTCGTGCGGGAGCTGCGCGAAGAGCAGTTCGATCTTGCCCTCAACTTCTCGAGCTCCGCCATGAGCGCGGTATTTCTGGGCTTACTGCGGATTCCCGATGTCCGAGGTTGGTCGGTGACGCCGGAGGGACATCGTGTGATCGCGCATCCCTGGTCACGGTTGTTCGCGACGCTCTGTCTGAATCGGTCGCTCGGCGACCTGAATCTCGTCGACAGCTATCGCGGCATGGCGGGGGGTGGGCCGGGCGTCGAGCGCCTCTTCTTCGACGTCAGTGCGGAGGGCCGCGCTCAAGCCGCCGGGTTGCTCACGGATGCCGGCGTACGATCGGAAGATCAGGTCGTTGCACTTCAGCTCGGTGCGAGTCGCGAATCGCGTGTCTGGCCCACGGAATCGTTCGGGGCGTTGGGGCGGGCTCTCACGGAGGCCGGCTTCCGGGTCGTGCTGACGGGTGGTGGTAAGGAACGCGAGCTCGCTCGGGAAGTGAGCACCGTCATCGGCGCGCGAGTGATCGACGCATGCGGCCGAACCGACATCGCCGGCCTGGCTGCGCTGCTCGAGCGCTGTTCGTTGCTGGTATCCGGCGACACGGGTCCGATGCATCTCGCGGCGGCGGTGGGTACTCCGATCGTCGGTCTGTTCTTCGGCCCAGCGCTGCCCTACGATACGGGGCCGTACGGTCGCGATCATGTGCTTCTGCACGCGGCCGTGGCGTGCGCTCCGTGTTCCCACGCGGTTTCGTGTCTGGATCCGTTCTGTCGCTCGGAGATCACGCCGGCGCAAGTGGCACATGCCGCCACGAGCCGTATCCGTGGCGACTGGGCCGCGCTGGCCGATCTCGGCGCGCTGCCGGGCAGCGTGCGGGTTCTGCGAACCGGCTTCGATTCGAACGGCATGTATCAGTGCGAGCGCCTGGGCACGACGAGCCCGGAGCCGGACGAAGCTCTGCGGCGAGCGTACCGGGCCACGTGGCTCGCGGCGTTGGAAGATCATCCGCTGCCGCCCCAGACCTTTTCGTGCGTCGATCCCGAGCCCTTTGTCGAGATCGCAGCGTTGGCGCGACATGGTCTCGAGCTCGCAGGCCGCCTCGTGTCTGTTGCGGGGCGCGCGAGTGGCAGCGACATCGAGACGCTCGGGGCGGAGCTTGCCGCTCTCGAGCGTAATCTTGCGGGACGGGCCGCGGTGCAACCCAGCGTACGGCCCCTGACTCAGATGTTTCGCTTCGGGCAGGAGTGTCTCCCGGACGCGGACGTGATTGGGCTCGCGCACGGGACGGCGGAGCTTTACGGCACACTCGCCTTCGAGGCGGATTGCATGACCAGGCTGCTCGGTATTGGGCAGCAGAGGGAGCATACACATGCAGGTCTTCATCAATGACCGTGAGATCGGTTCGGTTTCGCCGGCCGGTCTTCTCGTGGGCGAAGTCATCGAAGCACTCGGGGTTCACGTCGAACCGGACGAGGTGATTTTGGAAGTCGATCTCGATGGCGAGTCGTTCTCCGCCGCCGAGGAGACCTTCACGCGTCGGTCCGCCGCCAACATCGGCACGCTCGCCCTGCGTACGGTGGCCAGTCGAGAGCTCGGTCTCGGGATGCGAGCCGACGTCGTAGACGCTCTCGTGGTGGTCTCCGCCAAGGTCGGGCGGTCGATCGAGTTGTTTCTCGATGGGGAGTTGGCCAAGGCGCACGCCTTGCTCGGTGACCTCATGGAGGAGTTGCGCTTGGTCTTGCTCTTGGACTCGCAGACGGCCGCCCTGGCAGGCGCCGAGATGATCACGAGCCCCAAGGAGCTGGAAGGGGTCGCCGGGGGCCTGCTTCGGGCGGAAGAGCGCAACGATACCTCCGAGGTTCGGTATTTGTTGGAGTCGGAGCTGGGGCCTCTGCTGGCGCTCTGGCGCCAGCGCATCGCGTCAGCATCGTGACATCTGTTCCAGGTCGGCCTGCGACCATGGCATGTCGCAGCCTCTAAAGACCTGGGCGACGGATGTCGAGAGGGAGGGATGATGGCTGAGCCTCAGATGGAACCCAACATGCAGCAGGGTGCGGTCCGGGAACGGGTGAGCAGTACGCTGAAACGCCTGTCGCGCACCGGGGCGCTTCCCACGTTGCCTGCAGTCGCCAGTGCGGCACTGGGCCTGGTGCGTGATCCAGAGGCGGACATCAACGAGCTGTGCGAGATCATCCAGACCGACGTCGGCCTGTCCGCTCGCGTACTGCGCATCGCGAACTCGGCGGCCCTTGGGCGCCGCCGCCCTGCGCGCAAGCTGAGTGACGCCGTCGTGACGGTCGGCCTGCGCAAGACATGCGACGTCCTGGTCGCGGCCTGCGCACGACAGCTTTACGACTCGGCCAGTCCTCGCGCAGAGGCCCTGTGGAACCACGCGCTCGCAACGGCGGTGGCCAGCGAGGCGATCGCTCGGCACACGGGCTTGGTCGATCCGGGGCGCGCTTTCCTCCCCGGGTTGTTCCACGACGTTGGTCGGATCGCCTTCCTTCTGGCCGACGAAGTCTCGCTGGACGTCATCGACCAACTCGTCGAGGCAGACGAGGGTGGCCGCATCGCGCTCGAGAACGAGTGGTACGGCTTTGATCACTCCGAGGCCGGTGCGATCCTCTCTGAGGACTGGGGACTCGCGTTGGAGCAGAGCGATGCGATCCGGTGGCACCACGAGCCCGCAAGCGCCGGGGCGGCCCAGGATCTTGCGACCAACCTGAGTGCAGCCGACGGCGTCGCGTACTTGTTGGGATGCGGCGCTTCGGAGAACCCGCCGCCCGAGGCGGTGCCTCTGGAATCGATGGGCCTCGAGCCTGAGGATGCGGAAGCTCTCGTCGAGCGGATCCAGGTCGTGTTCGACGACCACCGAGATTTCCTGTCCTGACGATCGTGGCCCTCTCGGGGGTCAAGCGTCTGACTGCTCGGCGCCGCGAGTGAGCAGCGCCACCGGTCACGGTTCGCCAACTCGCTGAATTCTTCAGGGGAATCCCCCGAATCAGCGCGGTGGCATCGCCGTTGCTGTCCTGCCTCTAGCCACTGCTTTGCGCAGCGGCGCCCTTCACATGAGGCATTTCTTTTCTACGGTTGCGGGTCTGTGTGCCCTCGCGCTGGCCAGTCCGCCGGCGCAAGCGGCGGCGGTGTTCTCGAGCGAGCCCCACATCCTGGCGTTGGGCGATCGTCAGCAGATCGTTCTCTTCGCTGGCGACCCCATCGACGGCGCCATGGCAACGCGTCGCGCCGATGGTAGCTGGGATGTTCTGGTGCCCAATGCGGGCCTCGACGAAGGGCTCCTCGGACGTCGCTTCGCCGGCCCGCCCGTCGGTGGCGAAGCGCAGGCGACGCAAGTGGCCCTCGAGACCACCTCGGATGGCGACGTCCGACTGCGGTTGCATCCCGCAGGCGAAGTCTCGCGCGTCGTGGCGTATGGCGTTGGACGGCCGCCGCGGCTGATGGTCGATCTTCTGCCAGCGGGGGCCGACCCCAAGAAGCGGGCGGCCGAGCAGCCGAAGACCAAACGAAAGCCGCCGAAGCAGAGCGAACCGAAGCCTTCGACAGGGCCGCAGCCAGTCGCACTAGAGCCAGCGCTCGAGGCTGCGGCTGCTCCGCCCGAGATCGCTCTGAAGGCCGGGAGCGAGAAGGCTCCGCTGGCGCAGGCGCCCCCGAGGCCCGAGACCTCCGAAGACCCTGAGGAACACGAGCAAGTGCAGTTTGCGGACCGAGACTCGTCGTCTCGAGCCGAAGGCGCGCTGGCCACACGGCGACCGGACCTGTTCGCCTCGACGGATTCTGAGCCTGGTCCGATCGTGTCGTCGCGGCTGAGGCAGGACACGAGCGCGGTCTCGACGCCGCACGTGGTCGACGGGAGCGTCACTCAGGCCGAGTTCGCGTCGGTACGGGCGGTAGCCGAGCCCGAGGAGGCGCTCACCGAACGCCCGGAGCCGATCGAGAACGTGGCAGTGGCGCTTGGCCAAGACGAGTTCGATGGCTCGGGGCGGGTCGCTCTGGCGCTGGCCAATCTCGTGGATGCCCGCGACCAGCATTGCCTATTCACGCGGACGGCTGGGGTGCCGTATTGCGCGCCAAACGGGGATGCGCCCGGCTACGCTCAGGAGTCGTACTCGTCCGGGCTGGCTCACCGGATCGCCGCCGGGGCCACGTGGCTGGCACCGGTGCGCTCGCCGTCGGCCGCCGGTCTGTTCTTGGCCGCCGATCGAGACTTCATTCTCCGCGCTCGCAAGGGCTGGCTGCTCTCGACCGTTTCCTCCTACGAGCGGGCGTTGCGCTTGGAGCCGGACTTTCCGGACGCGATTCGGGCGCACATGAACATCGCCCTCATCTACGCCGTGCTCGGATTCGCGCCGGAGCTCGGGGTGAGCGCCAGCGATAAAACGAACCCGGCGCGAGCGTTTGCCTCGGCGCTTCTGGGGGATCGACGACTCGAGTCGGGGCTCTTCGGCGAGGCCGCGGTGCTCTACGAGCGTGCCGCGACGGGTGGCGGCATGGCGGCCTGCCTAGCCGCGCGTGGACTTGCGGGTCTCGCACTTGCCGAAGGCCGTACCGAGCGCGCGCACGCCGGCTTGAGCAGTCTTCGCGACCTCTGCCCCCGCGGGCTGGTCGACGACCCGGACACCGAGCGCCTGCGCGCACGCATTGCGCTCGCACTCGGAGATCCCGACGGCGCTCTGGCCACCCTTGAGCGCGTCGAGGGGCGTCTGAAGCACCAAGAGCGAGGAGCCATCCTTCGTGAACGAGCGACCATCGCGGAGGGGGCCGGCCGACTGGACGTTGCAGGCGAGGCCTGGGCATCGCTCGAAACCGGTCGGTACGGCCCGATGCTGGAAGCCGAGGCGGCGATCGCACTTGCACGTCTCGAAGGTACGCAGGAAGCCGTCGACGACGGGCTGTCACGCCTTTCGGATCTTCCCCCGGACGACCGCGCTCGGGCGCGGCGGGAACTCCTCATCGACGTGAGCGGTGACGCTCTGCAGAGCGGCGATGATTTGTCCGCCGTGGCGATGATCCTGGGCGAGGGACTTGATCCGGCAGGGCTCGCGCCTCGCGAGCAGGTCGAGTTGGCGGCCGCCTATCGACGCCTCGGCCTGGTGCCGCAGGCGCGTGAGATGCTCGAGCGTGTCGAAGCGAACAACCGCGGCGGGCTTCCCGAGACCTATTGGGCCGAACGCGGTGCCTTCGCGCTGGCTACGGGCGACCTGGGCGCGGCCGAGGAGACGCTCTCTCGTTGGCAGCGCAGTCGCGGCGGGAATCCGTCGGTCGGAGAGCTGGAGCTTCGCGCGGAGGTTCTCGCTGGACGGAACGCGGGAACGACGGCGATCGAAGGTGTGCTCAGCCGATTGGCTGGGATCGACCGCCGGCGCGCGGTTGCGACGCGCTGGCGGGTCGCCGCGATTCTCGCCGATAGCGACCCGGTGGCGGGCGTGGCGCTCCTGGAGAAGGACGAACAGCTCGCCAAGTTGCCGGATCTACCCGAGAAGGACCTGCGCGACACGTTGTGGCGCCTTGGGCGCGCGGCTGAGGAGGCAGGGCAGCCCGCCCTCGCGCTGGCCGCATACCGCCCGTTGGGCCTCGGGTTTCCAGGGACAGCGCGAGGTGCCGAGGCGTCGTATCGCGCAGCCCGGTTGCTCGAGATCGAACAAGAATTTCCTGCGGCGCGTCGCGCGTTCGACCGCGCGGCAACGCATCCCCAAGGCATCGATCGCCGCCTTGCCGAAGCGGCATCTGCCTACCACGGCGTGGTCCGCCCATGGGACCGACCCGAGGAGAAGTTATGAGGCCAGAGATCAATCCCGAATCCCGAATGTCCGATCTGCACACCGCTTTTCGGACCTTCACGGACGCGACGGCCAACCTGGAGCGGGAGTACAAGCGGCTTCAGGTGCACGCGCGCGAGTTGAAGCGGGAGCTGAGCGAGAAGAACCGTCAACTGCGCGAGAGTCTGACCCGACAGCGGGAACTCGAAGCTCAGGCGCTGCGTCAGGGACGGCTCGCCGCGATGGGCGAGATGGCGGCGACGCTCGCGCACGAGATTCGGAATCCGCTCGGCGCGATGGAGTTGTTCACTCGGCTTCTGCTCGACGAGATCGGCCCGGAGCCTGCGGCGAGGAGGCTCGCCGAGCAGGTAGAGCGCGGCATCGCCGATCTGAACTACCTGGTTGCGAACATCCTGGACTTCACCCGCCTGCCCGAGCCGCGTCTTGCCTCGGTGCGCGTAGACGACCTTCTCGACGAGGCCCTGAGCACCGCTGGCGTTGCGTATGAGGAGGGTCTCACGATCACCGCGGACGTCCCAGGCGGCGTCTATTGGCTCGTGGATCGAGGCCTTCTGATCCAGGCCCTGGTCAACCTGCTTCGGAACGCACGCGAGGCAGTGAACGGTCACGGCGAGCTCCGGATCGCGGCCCACGTTCTGCCGGACAGGCTGGACATCCTCATCGGCGATGACGGACCGGGGATTCCGGAGGGGAGCGAAGAGACGATCTTCACGCCCTTCTTCAGCACGAAGGCGCGCGGCACGGGCCTCGGCCTCGCGGTGGCGCGTGCCGCAGTTCTTGCGCACTGCGGCACCCTGACTCTCGAGGCCGGCAGGTCCGGTGCGACGTTCGTTATGAAACTGCCGACGGACCCGTCGGCGATGCAGCAAGGGAGAGCTTGATGGAACGGATCCTGGTCGTCGACGACGAGGCCAACATGCGCCTCGGCTTGGCCGAGGTGCTGGAGCGCGGAGGGTATTCGGTCACCGCGGTCGACAATGGCACGGCTGCGCTGAATGCGCTCTCAGAGCAGCCGTACGCGCTCGTCATCTCGGACATGCGCATGCCCGGAATGACCGGAGCGCAACTCCTCGCGGCGGTGCAGGAGAAGACCCCCGGCTTGCCGATGGTGATGATGACGGCTTACGGCACCGTCGAGGATGCGGTCTGGGCAATGAAGGCTGGAGCGCGCGAGTTCCTGACGAAACCGTTCTCGCCCCAGGACCTGCTGCACCTCGTGCGCGAGAGCCTGCGGGATCCGGAAGGGGAGCCGACGCGCGGCGCGGTGGGTCGGGATCCGGACGCGGCCATGACGGCCACGCGGCCGATCGTGACTTCGTCTCCCGCGCTCCGAAAGGTTCTGTCGGTGGGTGAGGGCGTTGCGGCGAGTCGCGCACCGGTCCTCATCCAGGGAGAGAGCGGGACCGGCAAGGAGCTGCTTGCGCGCTTCATTCACGAGGCGGGTCCGCGCCGGCATCATCCGTTCGTGGCGGTCAACTGCGCGGCGCTGCCGCGAGAGCTGCTCGAGAGCGAGCTCTTCGGGCACGAACGTGGGGCCTTCACTGGGGCGATCTCGCGCAAGCTGGGCCGCTTCGAACTAGCCAATCGCGGAACGATCCTTCTGGACGAGATCAGCGAGATGGAGCCGTTGTTGCAGGCCAAGCTACTGCGAGTGCTCCAGGAGCACGAGGTCGACCGGCTCGGAGGAAACCGACCGACGCCCGTCGATTCGCGCGTCATCGCGACGACGAACCGCGAACTGAAAGCGATGGTGGGAAGCGGTGGGTTCCGCCGTGATCTCTACTACCGCCTGAACGTGATCCCGCTGACCATTCCGCCTCTGCGCGAACGGCCGGAGGATCTCGATCCGCTGGTGGAGCACTTCTGCAAGGCCTTCTCCAGTGGGCGAGCGCTTCGAGTCGACGCCGCTGCCCGAGCCCTGCTGCGGCAGCACGCGTGGCCGGGCAATGTTCGCGAACTCGAGCACGTCATCGAGCGAGCAGCGCTTCTTGCTCACGGGCATGTGATTACGCCCAGCGACCTCCAGCTCGAGGACGAGATGGGGATGGAACCGGCCGGTGGTGGCATGTCTGCGCTCGCGGGCCGGACCGTTCACGAGGTCGAGCGCCAACTCATCTGCGAGACCCTCAAGCGTACGGACAACAACCGGACCCGCGCGGCGGAGATGCTGGGCATCAGCGTACGGACGCTTCGCAACAAGCTCGCCGAGTACCGCGCCACCGGAACGGTCGAGGCGGGTGTTTCATGACGGGACGGTGGGCCGGCCCCTCCTTGGCCACCTTGCTGGCACGGGAAAATTCTGCCGTCAGCCTTTTGACCGCCGCGGCTCGGGCTCGAACCGTGTCCTCCCGAAAAGTCGTGTCGGAAAGCGGAGCTGGCTCGATTTGCCCGCCGTCGATCGGCGCCCAAGGGTGGCCCGCCGCTTGCAATCCTGGTTCGAGGACCGGTTCCGGTGACGGGACGGAGATCGAGCGATGAACCTATTTGGAACAGTTTTCCGCGGGGTCGAGGCGGCCATTGGCTTTCACGAGGCTCGGCACGGTGTGATCTCGGAGAATCTCGCGAATGCCGAGACGCCGGGCTACCGGGCGCGGCGGCTGGATTTCGACCAGGAGCTCGGGCGGATCTTCGACGGTACCCAGAGGGGTGCCGTCGATCCGAGTAGCCTCGCCGAGATCGACCGGGACGCGCGAATGAAGGCGGATCGAAACACAGTCAATCTCGACACGGAGATGGCGCGCATGTCGGAGAACTCGATGCGGACGGTGGCCCTCTCGCGGCTGCTCTCGCGGAAGTACGGAATGCTCAAAGCAGCCATCGTGGGGACGCGATAAATGAATCTCGGGAGCACGTTCGCGATCAGCGCTAGCGGACTTCATGCGCAGAGGATGCGTATGGATCTCATCGCGGCGAATCTAGCCAACGCCAACAGCACCGACGGCCCGGGCGGCGGACCGTATCGCCGCCAGGACGTCGTGCTCGAGGCGGTACGTCCCGGAGCGTTCGACTCGTTCCTCTCAGGCGAGCCGGCCGGAACCGCGGTCCGCGTGAAACGCATCGCCGAGGACTCCTCGGATCCTCGGCAGGTGTACGACCCGGGCCATCCCCACGCGGATGAGTCGGGCCACGTGGCCATGCCGAACGTGAACGTGATGAGCGAGATGGTCGACCTGATGTCCGCGACCCGCGCGTACGAAGCCAACATCGCAGCGCTCGACGCGACGCGCCGGGTTTTGCAGGCCGCACTCGAGATCGGACAGGGGTAAACGATGGATATCAAAGACATCGGAGCGCATGTCCCATTGGCCGCGGAGCTCGCGGGACAGAAGAAGACCGCACCTGCGGCGGAGTCCGGCGAAGAGAGCTTCGGCACGGTCTTGAAGAGCTCGCTCGACGAAGTGAATCGCTTGCAGGTGAAGGCCGATGCGGCGATCTCCGCGCTCGCCACAGGCGAGAACGTAAGCTTGCACGAAACCATGATCGCCATGGAGCAGGCCGACGTGTCCTTCCGGCTGATGATGGAGGTCCGAAACAAAATCGTCGAAGCGTACCAGGAGATCCTTCGCGTCCAGGTCTGAGGCCGTGTGATCTTCTCCGCGTGTCGGCCACTCGCGGCCGTCGCGCCGCCCCTCCCCAAGCACTTCCGAGGAATTGATGGATCGAGCGCGCACTCTTCTGTTTCAACTACGAGACTTCTTCTTGGCGCTCCCGCCGACGAAGCGGGTTACGTTTCTGGGGCTCTCTGCGGGGGTAGTGCTCGGCACCGTCGCCCTGGCGTACTGGGTGCAGGTTCCTTCTTACAAAGTCTTGTTCTCTCGTCTCGATGCCACCGACGCCAGTACGGTGATCGAGTATCTGAAGGCGGAGCACATCGCGTATCGAGTGAACGAGGACGGCGGCCGGATCGAGGTTCCCGCAGCGCGCGTTCACGAGACCCGCATGGGGCTCGCGGGGCAGGGCGTGCCACAGGGCGGTGGTGTCGGCTTCGAGCTCTTCGATCGACAGACCCTCGGCATGACGGATTTCGTGCAGAGGCTCGGCTATCAGCGCGCGTTGCAAGGTGAGCTCGCGCGGACGATCGCGGAGCTCTCCGTGGTGGAAGCCGCTCGCGTTCACCTGGCTCTGCCCGAACGGTCACTCTTCGTCGCCGAGGATCGCAAGCCGTCCTCGTCGGTCGTCGTACGCCTGAGCCCAGGTCGGACGCTCGATCTCGCGCAGGTCAATGGCATCGTGCACCTCGTCGCCGGCAGCGTCGAGGGCTTGCAGCCGACGGCGGTGACCGTCGTCGACGTAAACGGGAACATTCTCTCGGAGGATCTTCGACAGGACGGCCGCACACCGGCCCAGACACTGCAGACGCATCAGAACGAGCTCGAAGAGGTCTACGTCGAGCGCATCGAGTCGATGCTCGAACGTGTTCTCGGTCCTGGCCACGCGGTGGCCCGGGTGAGCGTCGATTTGGATCGCGCCCAGGTCGAAGAGACGTTGGAGAACTTCGATCCCGATGCCTCCGCAGTTCGCACGGAACGTCGAAGCACCGAATCGAATTCGCACGGCTCGAGTGGCGGAATTCCGGGGGTCGACGCCACTTTGACGAACGATCCCGAGGCCGCCGGCCCGCAGACGAAGCCGCTCTCCGAACGAGAGGACGCGGAACTTACTTACGAGATCAGCAAGCACACGAGTCGTCGCGTCGAGACCGTTGGCGCACTGCGCCGGCTCTCGGTGGCGGTTCTCGTCGATGGTGCTGCCGTGGCAGCCAACCCTGCGGGAGACGGGGAGGGCGCGGCGGGCGCGGTCACTTTCGTGCCGCGCCCCGCCGAAGAGCTGGAGCGCTACCGGGAACTCGTGAAGCGAGCGGTGGGCTTCGACGAAGATCGGGGCGACGAGATCGAAGTCATCAGCGCGCCGTTCCACGAAGCCGATCCGATCTTGCTCGAGGGACCGGGCTTGGTCGCCCAGGTGGGCGCATGGTCCGAAGAGATCTGGAGAGTCGTGGGCCTCGTCGTGATCCTGGTCGTGGGGTTGTTCGTCGTGCGCCCTTTCCTTCTGGCGATGGTGGGACGCGCTCCGGTGACGGAGCCCGGACCGGTCGTGGGTGAGCTCGCGGGACAGATCGGGGAGAGCCTGGCGCTGCCCGGCCCGAGTGCGCTCCGGCAGGGCATCACGGAGATCGCCCGCGAGAATCCGGCCGAGGCGGCGATGGTGATCAAGCAGTGGGTGGAGGGTGCGGAGTCGTGAGGTCGGATCGGCTCGTAGGAGTGGACCGCGCGGCGGTCCTCCTGTTGTCCTTGGGTGCGGATGCGGCCAGCGCCGTGATGCGCCACCTCGATGAAGGCGAGGTTCGCCAGGTCTCGCAAGCTCTCTCCCGGATGCGGCGCGTTGGGAAGGATGAGGTCGAGGAGATCGGCCGCGATTTTCACGAGACCCTGGTCCGTGGTGCCGGCCTCGCGGTGAACGGGAAAGAGTTCGCCTTGAGTGTCGTGAACGACGCTCTGGCGGACGAGAGTGCGGTGGCTGCCAGTCAGCGGACGCAGATCGTCGCGGAGTTGGAGGAAGGCGACCCCGAGAACAGCCACCTCACGGAGCTGCTCGAGGGCATACCGGCGAGCGGGCTCGTGCGGCTGCTCGACGGGGAGCACCCGCAGGTCGCGGCTCTCATCCTCGCGCACGTCCCGGCGGGAAGTGCGGCAGATGCGATCGCGGCGCTTCCGGAGACGATGCAGACCGACGTGATCGAGCGCCTCGCTCGACTCGAGGCGGTAGCCTCGAGCCTGACGGCTGAGGTGGGCTCGGTGCTCGAGGAGCGCGTGAAGGGCCTCTCGCAAGGATCCCGAAGCTCGATCGGTGGTCCGAAGGCGGTGGCCGAGGTGATGAATCACGCCGACAAGGAGCTCGAGGCGCGGGTCTTCGGTGATCTGGAAGAAGTGGACGCGGAGCTCGCCAACGAGATTCGCACTCTGATGTTCACCTTTGACGATTGCGTGAATCTCGATGGCCGCAGCCTGCAGACCCTGCTGAAGGAAGTCGCTCGCGACGACCTTCTCGTCGCGCTCAAGACGGCGAGCGCAGAACTGAAGGACAAGATCTTCTCGAACGTGTCCAGTCGGGCGGCCGAGATCCTCCAAGAAGATATGGCGGCCTCCGGGCCGGTCCGGCTGCGCGATGTCGAGGAGGCGCAGGCCCGCGTCATCGCGACTCTTCGCGAGCTCGAGAGCGAGGGCAAGCTAGTGTTGGCCGGCGCTGGCGACGATGTCTTCGTTTGAGCCACGAGGGGGCGCCACCGCGGGGGTGCGGTTCCTCCCGCTCTCCGGGCCTGCGGTCGAGGATGGCGCGCCGCCGGTCTCGAGTGTGTTCACCGAGCTCGTGCAGAGCAGTCTGCGACCTCTCGGGGCGCCGACCGGGGCGCTTTTCGAGGGCACGGTGGCCGCCTCGGGCGGATCCATGGAAGAACCGGGGGCCGAAGAATCGAACGCGCGCGAATCGGCCGAGGCGCTCGCATCTCTCGAGGCGGCTCTACACGCCGCATACGAGCGCGGGTTGCACGCAGGGCGAGAGGCCCTGGAGGCGGAGTACGGCGCCGTCGCTCAGGGCTTCGCGGAGGCTCTCGGCGAATTGGTGAAGACGAGCACGGAGACGCGCACGCGCCACCACCGGGCCCTGCTCGGAGTGGCGTTCGGCGCCGCGCGCAAGATCGTGCACGAAGAGCTCGAGCTCTCGCAGGAGCGGTGGTTGACGATGATTCGCGACGGCGTCCACCGGACGCTCGACCGAGAGACGATTCGGGTGCGCGTCGGGGCGTCGCTCCATCACTATCTGGCAGGCCACCTCAACGAGCTGCGTGGGCTGCTCGAAGAAGTCCGCGACCTGGAGTTGATCGAGGATCTCGGCTTGCCGGCGACCGGTTGCGTCATCGAAACGGCGTATGGCGATCTCGATCTGAGCGCGGATAGCCAGCTGTCCTCGCTGCAGGCTGCTCTCTCCGAGCCCACATGACCGGACTCGATTTCACAGGAGCTCTCGACCGCATCGAGAACGCCGACACGATCCGTGTGTCCGGCCGGGTCACCGAGGTCATTGGGCTCGTGATCGAAGGCAACGGGCCGGGCCTGCCCGTGGGCGGGCTCTGCTCGATCGAGCGTCGCAGCGCCAGCGGAACGATAGAGCCGGTGGACGCGGAAGTCGTGGGCTTCCGCAAGAACCGCGTGCTGTTGATGCCGCTGGGTGAAGTTCGAGGTATCGAGCCCGGGAACCGCATCGTGGTGAACCGAACGGAGGCCACGGTGCCGGTCGGCCGGGCCCTTCTCGGCCGTGTGGTCGATGGCCTGGGCCAGCCCCTCGACGGCCTGGGACCGATTGGGGCCGACACGCATAGCCCGCTGCATCGGGACGTGATCAACCCCCTGGAGCGCCCGCCGATTCGGACGCCGCTGGACCTGGGGATTCGCTCGATGAACGCGCTTCTCACGTGCGGACGCGGCCAGCGCCTGGGGATTTTCGCCGGCTCGGGCGTGGGGAAGAGCTCGCTTCTCGGCATGATCGCTCGTTCTACCGAGGCGGAGGTGAACGTGATTGCCCTGATCGGCGAGCGCGGCCGAGAGGTGCGGGAGTTCATCGACAAGGACCTCGGGCCCGAGGGGCTGGCCCGCTCGGTTCTGGTGGTCGCCACGTCGGACCAGCCCCCCCTGGTTCGTCTGCGCGGGGCTCATCTCGCGACCGCGTACGCCGAGTACTTCCGGGATCGCGGCACCGACGTGATGCTCATGATGGACTCACTCACGCGCCTGGCGATGGCCCAGCGCGAGATTGGCTTGTCGATTGGCGAGCCGCCGTCGTCCCGTGGCTACACTCCGTCCGTCTTTGCGCTCCTGCCGCGCGTGCTCGAGCGTGCTGGTGTCACATCCACCGGCAGCATCACGGGCCTCTACACGGTCCTGGTCGAGGGCGACGACATGAACGAACCGATTGCCGACGCGACTCGTGGGCTCCTCGATGGCCATGTCGTGTTGTCTCGCGCGCTCGCAAATCAAGGCCACTTTCCGGCAATCGACGTGCTCTCGAGCTTGTCGCGCTTGATGCCGGACGTCGCATCAAAGGCTCAGGTCGAGTCGGCAAATCGAGTGCGCTCGTGGCTCGCGACGATCCGCGATGCACAAGACCTGATCGACATCGGCGCGTACAGCGAAGGGACGAATCCGCGCATCGACGAGGCCGTCATGCGACGGGAGCCCGTCGCGGAGTTCCTGCGGCAACCACTGGACGAGAAGGCCGATCTCGAACAGAGTGCGACGGGCCTCACGGCCCTCGTCGGACGAGCCTGAGTCATGGCGGAGTTTCGACTAGCTAGAGTGGCCCGCCTGCGGTCGCGTCTGTGCGAGTTGCGTGAAGCGGAGATGCGTCACCTCGGCGCGCAGTTGCGGCGTCTGGAGAGTGAACGTTCCACCGCGTGTACGACGCGCGACGACTACCTCGACGACGAGGCGCTTCGCGCGCGCCAGGGGCCACTCGATGAGCCCACGTTCCGGCTCGGGCGTCTGTGGGAGGCATCGCTGGCCATGCGTGAGGAAGAGATCGGCGTGAAGATCGAGAGCACCGAGCAGGCATTGAAAGAGAAACGACAGGAACTCGTCGTGGCGCGGCAGGAAGAGCAGAAGCTGCTGCGACTCAAGGAACGCCACGATGCGCGGCTGGCCGAGGCGAGCGCGCGCCACGAGAATGCACTGCTCGACGAGTTGGCGATTCAAGGGCACCACCGCGGCGGTTGAGGGAGAGGATGATGGGGAAACAGGGTGAGGTGAAGGTGTCCCGTAAGAAGGGCGTAGGGCTGGGCTGGTGGAAGACCGCGCTTGGGGTTGCGATCGCCGCCAAGCTCGTTCTTGCCTCGGCGTGGATGATGGGCAGTGGCTCGGCCCAGGCACGTGCGAACGATGCGCTCGCTCCGGCGAGCGCCGCATCGCATCCGGCTCTCGAGCCGGTTCCGGTTGCGGTTCGTCCCCTTACGCGCCCTGGTAGCCACGATGAGGCACGTACGCTGCTCGAAGCGCTGGCCGCGCGCCAGGCTAACCTGGAACAGCGCGAGGAGAGCCTCGTCGCGCGCGAGGACCGTCTGGAACTCTACGAGAAGGATCTCGCCGAGAAGATCGCGCATCTCGAGAGCCTGCAGAAGGAGATGGCCCACGACTCGAAGGTCGAGGACGAAGCCGATGCCGAGGCCGCCTCGGGCCTTGCGAAGGTCTACGCCGCCATGAAGCCATCCGAGGCGGCACCGCTCCTCGACCGCCTCGATGACCAGACCGTCCTGCGAATCCTGGCGCACATGCGGGCAAAGCAGATCGGCGAGCTCCTTCCGCTCCTCGATCGGGACAAGGCCATCGTGCTCACCCAGGCCCTGGCGGCTGGCAGGTGAACGCCCAGTCCGCCTCGGCAGAACTTGCCGGGACACCGCGCGAGCCTTCCGGCCCAGCCGCTATAGGGAAGCCGGCGGCGCTCGGCAGCCTGTGTGGAAGGCCGCGCCAGACTTGGCTCTTCGCAACCCGGCGCGCCGAAAGAGGCCCAGAACACCGTGGCATTGGCCTTGCACTCCTAAGGATTGTCCATGGGAGTGGTCATCACGATGGGGGGGCGCGGCAGTATCGTGCGTGTTCCGACCCGAGTACCAGCGAAGGAGGCGAACGACGCCGCTTCGCCCGCAGCCGACTTCGCAGCACTGCTGGCGGGGCGAGGCGTCGAATCTCCTCGTTCGCCGCTCGCGGGTAGCCCGGACCAGCGCTCGCCCGAGCGAGACGCGGCGCGATCGGCGCCCACCGACCGAGAAGCGCCGAGGACCACCAACTCCGGTCGCCGCACCGAAAGGGTCGCGCGCCCGGAGAAGCCAGAGCATCGCGGCGCCTCGGTGGCGAGCGAGCGCTCGAGCACCCGACCTGCGACGACCGGCTCCGACGACCACGAGGACCGTGTGGTCGACACGGGTGACGACGCCGCGGCCAAGCGCACAGAGAGGGTCCGCCGGCAGGAAGGCGAATCCGCGGAAGCCGAGCGCCCCGACGAGCCCGAGCCCGACTCGCCCGTGCCGGCTAAACCGTCCGCCCAGCGTGCGGTACCCGCGGATGCGGCCGTGTCACCCACGGTCGTGTCGCCGCCGGTCGTGTCACGGCCGGTCGGCGTCGCGGCGAGTGAGTCACCCGTGCCTACGGGCCGTTCGCTCGACGACGCACTGGGCGAAGAGTTCGTCGAGAATCAGGCCGGCGTGGAGTCCACAGCTGGGCCGGCTGCCGTCGAGGCCGAGGGCGTGCCCTCGGCGGTGGAACCGAAGCAGCTGGCCGCGGAGAATCCGGCCGCGGAGGAGGCCCCGGGCGGCCCCGAAGCCCCCGAAGCCACGCCTGCGGCAGTGGAGCACGCCGACGCGGGCGTCGAGGTGTCCGACGACGCGAGCAACGACCGACACGCGCCATTGCGTTCCGCCGCGAGCGGTCGCGCCGTGCCCGCGGCGCCGGTCGTCGGCCCCGTGTCGGTACCCGAGCAAGGTGCCGCGCCATCGCAGCCCGTTACCTCGGCGGTTTCGGAAGTCGCGCGCGTCTCTCCTGCCGCCGTCGCCGCGGTGGCGGCGGCCGCAGGCTTCGATACGAATGGGGCGGGCTCCGAGGGCTCGGGTGGCTCAATGCCCCACGGCCAAGGGCAGGGGCAAGCCGGAGCACAGAATGCACAGGCCGCCGGTGGCCCGACCCCGACCACGACGGGGCCTCGGCTCGTACAGACTGCCAGTATTCTGCCGGGCTCCGGCAGCTCCGCTCCCTCGTGGGTCGAGCGCCTCTCGGAGCGCATGCGCCTCACAAAGGGACCAGAGCGGATCGAGCTCCGGCTCGAACTCGAGCCACGGGGTCTCGGCCAAATCGACGTTCGCCTTCGCCTCGACGGGGAAGGGGTTCGGGCGATGATCGTCGCCGAGCACGAGCAGACGCGCGCGCTGCTGGCCAACCAGCAGCATCTCCTGGAAGCGGCGCTGGCCGAAGAGGACGTTCACTTGTCGAGCTTCGAGCTCGATGTGGGCGGCGACCAATCCGCACCGGGAGAGGGAGACCGCGAGCGCTCTCGGGTTGGTACCGCAGCGGGCTCTGACGCGGGCTCCGCGGGCGCCGACGACATTTCCGAGACAACGATCGCCCGAGCCGAGCAGGCACCTGGGCGTCTCTCCGTACGGGTGTGATGACATGCAAGTGACCGACGCCTTCGCCGCGACTCTTACCCAAGCCGATGCCGTGCAGACGAGCTCGGCGAGCGGCGACATCGATCGGAAGGACTTCCTTTCGTTGCTGGTTGCCCAACTGCAGAACCAGGATCCGCTGAACCCAATGGAGAGCTCGGAGTTCTCCTCACAGCTCGCGCAGTTCTCGAGCCTCGAGCAGTTGATGGAGATCAACAGTGGCATCGGTGGCCTCGCCGACCAGGGCGGTGGCTCTCAGATCGATGCACTGGGACTCCTGGGCCACGACGTCCGTGCCGCTTCCGGTTCACTCGAGATCGCGGGCGGAGCGGCGTCCGAACTGTCCTTCGACTTGCTCGAGGGAGGCTCCGTAGAAGTGGAGATCGAGCGCGACGGCGTATCGCTCGGCACGTTCTCGCTCGGGACCCGAGGGACAGGTACTCACACGCTCGACCTGTCGGAGCTCGATGGCGCACCGCCTCTGGCCGACGGCGCGTACACGGTGACCGTCCGCTCGGGCGCCGGGGATGGGACCGCGGAGGTGGTTCCGACCTTCACTCAGGGACGAGTGACCGGAGTCGATTTGAATGGGGGAAGTCCGGTTCTCCTCCTCGGTGGACGTCGCATCGAGGTGAGCCAGGTGCGTGAGGTTCGGGATTCGCTCCCGGTGCCCGACGCCGAATCTCAAACCGACCCCGACGAACCCGCCCCCGCGGCGTGACTTTTCGCAGCCTTTGTAAGGAGAATTAGATGGCCATCCTCGGAGCACTCTCGATCGCACGCAGCGGACTCGTCGCCACGGGTGAAGCGCTCAGCGTAACTGGCAACAACATCGCGAACGTGAACACGACCGCCTTCAAAGGAAGCCGCCCGGTGTTCGCTGATCTGCTGGCGCTCGAAACGGGCGGAGGCAACGGTCTCGGTGTGCGGCTGGCCCAGTCCAGTACGTCGTTCGTGCAGGGCAGCATCGAGAGCACGTCGCGCCCGACGGATCTGGCGATCGAAGGACGTGGATTCTTCGTCGTCCAGGAGGGCGACGGGGTTCTCTACACGCGGGCGGGGAACTTCGTTCTGAACTCCGATGCGCAGCTGACCACCGGCCAGGGGCTGCCGGTGCTCGGGTATGCGTTGGACGCGGCGAATGATCCAACGGGGCTCGAGACTCCGATCGATTTCGGAAACGTTGCGACCGAGGTGTCTCCTACGGGCGTCATCACGCTCCAGAACAATTTGTCGGCAGACGCGCCGGACACGGTCGGCCCGTTCGATGGCTCTACGTGGGATCTCGCTTTCTCGACGTCGAATCACACGACCAACGTCCGGGCATACGACTCGCTCGGCCGACAGCACGACCTGAC
>JAJCZO010000119.1 GCA_029262355.1 Deltaproteobacteria bacterium | reverse complement strand
GGATCGGGATTCTCACGGTCGAACTGTCCGACCTCCGCCAGAAGTACACGGGCGTAGATCGCCGGGTTCAGGACAAGATCCGTCAGATCGCCGAGCTACGCGGTCAGGTCGCCGGCCAGCCACAGCGAATCATCGGCACGGAGCGTTTCGAACGAAACCCCATCCGCCAGAACCTCGAAGAGGAGCTCTATCGCTCGCGAGCCAACCGCCAAGCCGTCCTGGCCAAGCAGGCCTCGCTCGAGTCGACCGTAACGACGTACAACGACCGAATTCAGGAGATGGACAAGCACGGTTCCAAGCTCCGGTCGCTCCAGAATACGGTCGAACAGCTCCGCATCGCGCTCAATCGAGCCATCGAGGACAGCCAAGAAGCATCTTTGTCCATGGAGATGAGCGCCGACAAGCTAGACACCGTCCGCATCGTCGACCGGGCGTACCCCCCGAACAAACCGAGCGGCCAGAACACGATGCTCACGATCATCGTCGCCCTGATCGCTGGCTCAGCGCTCGGCATCGCCGGCGCGTTCGGCCTCGAGTATCTCTACCAAACCTACCACTTCGGCTCCGACATCGAACGCGAGCTGGAACTGCCGGTTCTCGGCCTCATCTCCGACATTCACCCGAGCTAGTCGCTTCCCCCAGCGACGTTCCACGGCCGGCGTATCTACCACAGGAGAGACGACCATTCGTAGCGTGATTCGTAATCTGGCAAAGCTGGCGATCCATCATGGCGGGATCTCCTCGATCGCTCGCGCGTGCCTGGCCGGCCGTGCAGTGATCCTGCGGTACCACTCCGTGAGCACGGCAGCCGACGGCACGCACCTATGCCTCGACCCTGGCCTCGCCGTCCGCCCCGAGCATTTCGATCGGCAGTGCGCGTACCTCGCGCGCCACTACAACGTGATCACCCTCGACGAGATGGTCACGCGGCTGATCGACGGAAAGCCCCTGCCTTCGAAGGCAGTCGCCCTGACCTTCGACGACGGCTATCTCGACAACTACACCCAGGCGTTCCCGATTCTCGAGCGACACGGCCTGAACGCGACGTTCTACGTCACGACGAACTGCATCGACAACGAAGAGATTCTCTGGACGGGGCTCCTACGCTTCGTCGTCTTCACCACCGAAGTACCCGTCCTCGAGACACACGACCCGATCGCGTTCCGGTTGCCGCTGGGCAGCCCCGAAGCCCGGAAAGAGGCGTTCACGAAGCTCATCGTCACGATGAAGAACATCCCAACGGCGCGCAGACTCGAACTGCTCGAAGCGGTGCGAGTAGCCGGCCAGATCGAGGACACCTCCGCACTCAGCGGCATCATGATGTCCTGGGACCAGGTACGCGAAATGCACAAGGCCGGGATGATCTTCGGCGCCCATACGCTTACCCACCCCAATCTCCCGAACGCGACCCCCGAGGAAGCACAGACGGAGATCCATGGCTCGGGCAAGGCACTCGCAGAACAGATCGGAGAGCCCGTTCGGCACTTTTCGTATCCCAACGGACGCGGCAGCGCGCACCTCACGGAAGCCGTCAAAGGAATGGTCCGCGACGCCCGCTTCGACTCTGCCACGACCTCAGTGACCGGAAGCGTTCAGATGGGCGACGACCCCTTCGCGCTCAAGCGCATCGGCATCTACAACAGACATGGCGCGCTCCCCGAATTCACCCTAGACATCGAACGAGGCAAGATCGGAGCGTGAGGGGGGCGTGACCGCATCCCCACTCCCTACAGGGCGCGCAACCACCCGCCGCACCGGCGAGGTTCCGGCCCTCCCGCCATGGGCGCTCGGCGGTCTGGCCATTGCAGCACTCGCATTGGCCCTCGCCGCCCTCGTCGACGACCGGGCCGTCTTCCTCGGCGCGGCGCTCGTCGTCGCGATCTTTGGCGCGGCGCTCGTCTTCTACAAACCGCACATCGGCGTGCTGGTCATCATGTCGACGATGTTGATGTCGTACCCAGCAGCATTGAAGGGTGTTGGGCCGTTCACGATCAACAACATGCTCGGAGTGATCCTACTGACACTCCTGGTCTTCGAAACGTACCGCAGCCACGACTACTGGTTCCTGCGCGAGCCGGAGATCCGGCTACTGATCGCGATCTCGGTGTGGATGATTGGCATCTCGTTGATCAGCGACCTGTTCCTCCCCGACAAACGCCTGCTTCCTGCGGTTTCGCGCGCGAAGGTTACCGGGCCCGCCTTCTACGGAAACAACGACGACACGATTCGATGGATCTTCGAACTCGTATCGCGGCTCGCGTTCGTCGTCTTCTTCCTGCAATGGATTCGCTCGCCCAACCAGCTCAAGTGGGTACTGTTTCTGTTCGCCTTCTGCGTTGCGTCAGTGCTGCCGACACTCGGCCCCGACATGACACGCGGCGAGGCCGAGTACCGAATCACATCGAAGGTCGTCGGATGGGCCGTGAACCTGAACCGGTTCGCGTTCATGATGAACGTCGGCATCGCTCTCTTCATCTACCTCGCGAACGTCGTTCGGCCCGTCTTCTGGAAGCTCGTGTTTCTCTCGTGCGCGGCAGTCAGTATGCCGCTCGTCATGCTGTCGGCGTCGCGCAGTGGGTTCATCGGCCTCGGCCTCGTTTCCTTCCTACTGCTCCGCAGCGGCCAGATCCCGCGACGATGGAAGATCGGTTCGGCGGCGGCCAGCCTCGCGATGCTGGCCCTCGCGTTCTCATTCGTGCTGACCGACGCGCACCGCGAACGACTCCTCAACGTGAACCCGTTCGCAACGACCGACGTGAACGCCGGACCACGAGAGGAGGGCTCGCGCTCCACCGAGCAACGGGTGAGCACTCTGGAGAACGCCTTCGTCGTGATCTCGCAGTACCCTCTGACCGGAGTCGGGCTCTCCAACTTCCGTTGGGTCAACGCACTGATGAATGGATCGTACAAGCCACCCCACAACGCCTACGTTTGGGCCGCGGCGGAAGGTGGGCTCCCGGCGATCCTGATGTACCTCACGCTGTTCTCGTTTCTATTCACACGAATACAAAAGCTCAGACCGAAGTTCCGGAATCACCCCACCCTTCCGTACCTCGCAGACTGGCTGCACCTATACTTGGTGCTGTTCTTCTTCTTCTCCATCTTCGCGGACGTGTGGATCGAGGTTCACCTTTACTTCATCGTGGCATTCTCGATCGTGATGTCGCGCTGGGCGGAAGAGGATGAGCTCCGAGGCCGCGGCCTTCCTGGGATCGTCGCAGGGACACCCGGCGCCCGCCGCGCTGCGTCGCGCGCCCTCTACCGCCAAACCGAATCATGATTCGCATCGCGTACGTGATCGACCACCTGCGGATGGGCGGAGCACAACGCCATCTCCTGCAGGTGGTTCGCCGACTCGACCGCCGGCGATATGCGCCCGAGATGTGGACGACCTCCGCCGACCGCGGCGAACTCGCCGCCGATTTCGAAGCCGAGGGCGTGCCTGTCCGAAGCTTCGAGATCGAGTCGACGCTGATGAGCCTGCGGACGCTCACCGCCTGTCGCCGCGTTGCACAAGATTGGCGGACGCGCGACATCCACATCGTGCATGCCTACCTCTTCGAAGGAAACCTCCTCGCCACCATCGCGGGCCGACTGGCGAAGCGCCCCGTGATCCTGATCAGCAAGCGCAGCCTCGACCGCTATGAACGCTGGGATCATCGCGCCGCCGCGTGGTGGTGCAATCGCACCGCGACACGTGTTCTCGTGAACGCGATCTCGGTGCGAAACGTTGTTCTCGAGCACGAGGGCTGCTCCCCGTCCGTGATCGAACACATCCCGAACGGTGTCCCACTTCCCGACCCCACTCAGATCCCCGAGGCACCGACGCCCGAGATCGACCCTCGCGGAGACGGCCCTCTGGTCGGGATGGTGGGGCGACTGGGGTGGAAGAAAGGCTACGAGTACGCCCTCCAGGCCTTCGCTCAGCTCCGGGATCGCGTGCCCGGCCTTCGCGTCGACATCGTCGGCGATGGCGATCTGCGCCAGGAACTCGAGGCCCAGGCCAAGGAACTCGGGCTCGAGGGCACCATCCGGTTCCTCGGCCAGCAAACCGACGTCGCCCGGCGGATGAGCACATTCGATTGCTACGTCCTGTCGTCGGTGATCGAGGGCATGCCGAACGCGCTTCTCGAGGCCATGGCTCTCGGCCGCCCCGTCGTCACCACCTCGGCCGGCGGCAGTGCGGAGGTGGCGATCGATGGAGAATCGGGCCTCGTCGTCCCTCCCAGAGACGCCGACGCCTTGTCATCTGCCATCGAGCGGGTACTGACGGAGGAGCTTCTGTCCGAGCGGATCTCCCGCGGCGCGGCGAGTCGCGTGAAATCGCAGTTTAGTGAAAGAGCCATGCTGACGGCGCTCGACACGCTCTACCGCAGAGAGATGACGGCGGCAGGCCTCAAGGCGGAGACCGCACGCGTCGAACAGTCTTCTGGGACCGCTGCGGGCGAAGGAACGGTTCCACAGTGACGAGCATGGGTACATTTCTGTTTTGGGGCGGGGTGCTGACACTGGCGTACCAGTACGTCGGGTACCCGCTTCTCCTCGCCCTCGTTGCCTGGCTGCGGCCCGCCGCGCCCCGCGCTTCGTACGAGAACGACGGAGCACTGCCCGCTGTCACCCTCATCATCTCTGCGTACAACGAAGAAGAGGTGCTCGAGCGGAAGCTCGAGAACGCGGTCGCTCTCGAGTACCCGAAGGACCGGCTCGAGGTCGTCGTCGTTTCGGACGGATCGACCGACGCCACCACCGACATCGCACGACGCTTCGAGGATCGTGGCGTCGTACTGCACGAATACACGGCGAACCGCGGGAAGAACCTCGCACTGAACGAATCGATGCCCCGGGTACACGGCGAGATCACGGTGTTTACCGACGCCAACGGGATGTACGAGCGCGACGCAATGCGAAAGCTCGTCGAGCCGTTCGCGGATCCGGACGTTGGCAGCGTTTGCGGCGAACTCGTGTATCGGAACTTCAATGAGAACGCGATCGCAGAGGGCTATAACCGCTACTGGGAGCTCGATCAGATGCAGAAGCGTCTGGAGAGCGACCTGGGCATGCTGCTGGGCGCGAACGGCTCGATCTTCGGCGTTCGAACCGCCCTATGCCGCCCAATCCCGAACGACGTCTGCAACGACATGGTCCAACCGATCTGGGTCGGCGCCACGGGAAAGCGCTGTCTCTACGAGCCCAACGCGCTCTCGATCGAAGCAGGCTCGAAGGATCTCGATGACGAGCTGAAACGACGCTCGCGCATCATCGGCCGAGGCATCCGAGGCATCTTTGCCGTGTGGCCCGACATCGTTCGCGGCGGTGCCTGGCTTCTCGGTCTCGAACTCCTCTCGCGCAAGGGCCTTCGCTACCTCACACCCGTCTGGTTTCTCATGATCCTCATTGGGGCGGGACTCGCCGACGGCCTCTTCTACCAGCTGGCATTCGCCGCCCAGCTTCTGGCGTACGCGGCCATCCCGCTCGCGCAGCTTCTACCCGAGGGCAAGCTCCAGCGGCTGGTCTCGCCAGCCGTGTATTTCGGAATCGCGAACCTCGCGGCCACCATGGGCTGGTGGAAGGTCCTCACCGGATCCGAGCTGGGCCGCTGGAACACCGCAGACCGCCCATTCGAGACCGGCGGCAACGTGGGCACGGCCCCCGATGGAAGCCAGGACTGAGCCGAGCCATGAACGCGACAGAAATCACGAATGCCTTCTCGGTCGACGTCGAGGATTGGTACCAGGTGTCGGACTTCGAGGCTCAGGTACGCCTCGAGGATTGGGACAAGTACGAGAGCCGCGTCGTCGAGAACACCCGGCGTCTGCTTCGCCTCCTGGCCGAGTTCAAGGTCAAGGGCACCTTCTTCATCCTGACCTGGAATGCGGAAAGGTACCCCGGGCTGGTCGAGGAGATCGCCGCCGACGGCCACGAGGTTGCCACCCACGGCTATGCTCACCGGCTCGTCTACGAGCAGGGTCGGGACCTCTACAAACAGGACCTCGAACGGTCGCAAGAGATCCTGATGGGCGTCCTCGGAGACCCAGTGAAGGGGTACCGGGCCCCGTCCTTCTCCGTGACGTCACGCTCGATGTGGGCGCTCGAGGTCATGTTGGAGGCCGGCCTGAAGTACGATTCGAGCATCTTCCCGGTGCAGGATCCCCTTTACGGCATCCCCGGCGCGCTTCGCTTCCCGTTCGTCATCCACCAATCGGGCGACCGGAAGCTGGTCGAGTTCCCCATGACCACCGCCAAGGTCGGCAGCAAAAACCTACCCTTGGGCGGCGGAGCCTACCTCCGTCTCCTGCCCTATCATTACATGCGCTGGGGTATGCGCCGGGTGAACCGCGAGGGCGAGCCCGCCCTGGTCTACCTGCACCCCTGGGAGATCGACCCAGACCAGCCACGCATCAAGACGCGCGGAAAACGAGGGTTCTCCACGCACTACCTCCGCCTCGAGGCGATGGAGGACAAGCTTCGACGGCTCCTCTCGGAGTTCAAGTTCGCCCCGATGAGCCAGGTCCTCGCCGAGAGGGGCTGGGACCAGCCATGAACGCAGGTTAGGACTTGTCTTCACCCGGCCGGACCCCCAAACTGCCCGATCCAGCGTAGGAATCGACCAAATGCCGCTCAAAGCCTTCATCATCACTCAGGAGGACTGCCTCTATCTCCCGCAGTTCATCCACACGGTGCTGCGCCACCGCCGCGCGAACCTCGCGGGCATGACCATCCTACCGACGCTCATGCCGAAGCAGACGTGGACGACTACGCTCCGCGACCATCTCGCCGTGTACGGCGCCACACAGTTCTTCCGCCAGGGAGTAAGATACGCGTCTCGGCGCGCCCTCGCGATCTTGGAGAAATACGTGCCTCTCCCGGGGCACTACTCGGTGGAAGGAGTCGCGCGCGCGTACGACCTGCCGCTGCACCCTACGAAAGCGGTGAACTCCCAAGAGTACCTCGATTTCCTCCGAAGCCTCGATCTCGACCTGATCATCTCGATCAATGCGAGCCAGAAGTTCAAGAGTGAGATCCTCGCCCTGCCCCGCCTGGGCTGCATCAACGTCCACGGCGCACTGCTGCCGCGGTACCGCGGCCGGCTTCCGAGCTTCTGGGTTCTCGCCAACGGTGAGAAAGAAACCGGAACCACGGTCCACTTCATGAACGAGGAACTCGACGACGGGCCCATCCTTCTGCAGGAGCGGGTCGCGATCGGCGAGAGCGATACGCAAGACACCATCATCCGCAAAACCAAAGCGGCCGGAGCACGGCTGATCGTGGAAGCGATCGACCGGCTCGAGGGCGGGAGCGCCAGCACGCAGCCCAACGACCGCAGCCAAGCAACCTACTTCTCCTTTCCTACGCGCGCCGACGGCCTCCGTCTGCGGCAGCAGGGGCGCCGCTTCCTTTAATCAGGAAGTCTACGCCCATTCCCCGCCCATCGGAGCGAACAACGCCATGACCAACGACGAAAACTCTGTCCTCGACGAGGCAAAGGGCTGGTTGCGAGACCGCGGTCTCACCAAGAGCAACCTCAAGTCCTACAAGTACTGGATTCCGTATACCGTCGCCGGCGGGAAGGCCTGGACCCCGCAGTCCGTCACCTTCGAGTTGACGCTCCGCTGCAACCTGTCGTGCCAGATGTGTCCGCTCGACCTTCCCCGAATGATGCACAACAAGACCGACGGGGAACATGTAAAGGACCGCCAGAGCCACGAGCTCGACACCGAGGAGGTGAAGAAGGTCATCGATGACATCGCCGCAATGGGCGTCGAAGACATGACGATCACCGGCGGCGAGGTGTTCTTGCGCAAAGATGCGTTCGAGATCATCGAGCACATCACGAAGACTCCGATTCACCTGTGCGTGAACACCAATGGGTGGTTCCTACGCCCGGAGGAGGCTCGACGCCTCGTGGCGCTCAAGCCGCACGCGCTTTCGATCTCCGTCGATGGGCCCGACGATCTCCACGACGAGATTCGACGCGGCAAGGGCAGCTTCCGCCGTCTGCTCGAGGGGATTCAGAACATCCAGGATGCCAAAAAGGAGCTCGGTGTCCGTCGGCCCAAGATTGGCATCACGGTCACGGTCTCCGCGCTGAACCAGCACCGTTACAGTGAGGTGCTGGACTGGCTGAAAGACACGGGCGTCGACACGGTCGACTTCGACTACATGTTCTACACGACCCCCGAGCACGACCGTGAGACCGAAGAGCTCGTACCCCTTCCCGTCGCCTCCAAGGAGGAGGACCAGGACCTGCCGATGTACCTCCGGCAGGTCAACGGCCAGACGCTCTTCGAGGAATCCGAGAAGGCGAAGCAGAAGAGCGAGGAATACGGCATTCCGATCGGCTTCGGCCCGCCACTGAAGACCCCGGAACAGATGGAGCGTCGTTTCCTCGACGACGAGTACGCCTTCGTCGAAAAGTGCTTCTACCCATGGAAGACGTTCCGGATCAGCCCCTACGGCGATGTCTACTCGTGCTCGATCGACGTGGCCTTCGGCAACGTGCGGGACTCGAGCGTGATCGACATCTGGAACAACGACGCGTACCAGACGTTCCGCCGCACCCTAAAGGAGCGGCGCCTCTTCCCGAAGTGCGCAAAATGCTGCGCTCTCAACAACGACTTCTGGCGCTACCTGCCAACTCTCGGCTGAACAGAGCCACGGACCCGAATCATGAGTGATCGTTCCCATCGAGTCGCCCTGGTGGGGGCCGGCCGCATCGCGGCCGTCCACCACGGCTACGCCAAGAACATTTCCAATGCTCGCGTCGTCGCGGTCTGTGACGCCGACCGCAACCGTGCCGAGGAGTTCGCGCAGGAAAAGAAGATTCCTGCGTTCTACGACGACATCGAAGAGCTCCTACAAAAAGAACAACCGAACATCGTTCACATCGTCACGCCGCCGGCCACGCACGCACGGCTGGCAATCGCGGCGATGGAGGGTGGCGCAAACGTCTTGGTCGAGAAGCCGATGGCCATGTCGGTGGAAGACTGCGACCAGATGATCGAAGCCGCCGAACGGTACGGCCGACAGATCTGTGTCGATCACAACCGACTCTTCGATCCCGTCGTCCTGAAAGCCCGCGGCCTGGTCGAGAGCGGCGCACTCGGTGACATCGTCTCGGTCGAGGCCCTGCAGGGCGTCAATCCCGTCGAGGGCGGCGGCACCCCCGACGGCCACTGGAGCGTCGCGGACCCGTTCGCACCGCTCTACAACCTCGGACCTCACCCGTTGTATCTCGCGGCGCACTTCCTAGGACCGATCGACGGCCTCCAGATCGTCGGTCAGCCGATCGGCGAGGATGGGTTGCTCCGCGAGATCCGCGTCCTTCTCGAATCGAATGGGGCGTACGGCTACGTCACGTTCTCCATGGGCGCACAGCCCTACTTGAACCACGTCAACGTATTCGGAACGAAGGGCACGCTCCGAGCGAACCTGAATACGATGGCCATCACGGTGGAAAAGGTACGGAAGCTGCCGAAAATGGTAGCCAAGTTCACCTCCAACCTGGAGCCCGCTGCCCAGCTCGTCGGGTCGACCGTCGAGACGGTCCTTGCCGTGGCGCTGCGACGGATGAAGACGTACCCGGGCATCGGCCAGAACATCCGTCGATTCTACAAGAGCCTCGACGAGGGCGAGGGTCCTCCCGTCGACGGAGCTGCTGGTCGCCAGAACGTCTGGCTCCTGCGCGAAATCGAAGAGCACTTCTCGAAGACCGCCGGGGCCGACACCGGCACCGGCCATAGCACGAACGGCGAGGGCTCATGGAACTCCTGACCGGCTGCACTGGATATCTCGGTCGCCACCTCGCACAGCGGCTCGCGAGAGACGGCCGGACCATGCGGGCTCTGATCCGGGTCGGCACCGACCTGAAACGAATCCCTCCTCAAATCGAGGAGACGGTGTGGGGCGCCCTAGACGACCCTGCCGCGCTCGCACGCGCCACGCACGCCATCGACACCGTGTACCACCTTGCAGCTCGCGTCAGCTCAGGCGGGTCGCGCGACGCGTTCGAACGGGACAACGTGACGGCGACCGAGAACCTTCTCGAGGCAGCCGATGCGGCCGGCGTAAAGCGGTTCGTCTATGTCAGCTCGGCCGGCATCTACGGAGCGGATGCGGCCTCGGGCGACATCGACGAAAGCACCCCGCTCGACCCGGCAATCGACCAACGAGGCGCCTACGCGTGGTCGAAGGCTCGCGCCGACGACCGCGTACGTCGCTTCGGCGAGAACTCGCGCCTCGAAGTGGTGGTCGTTCGCCCTGGAATCCTATACGGCGCGGAAGCCAAGCCGTTCCTCGGTCGCCTGAGCTTCCCGGTCCCCAGGGGGCGCGGCCGCCGGGTCGTCGTCGGTTCGCGCGAGAACCTTCTTCCCCTCACACACGTCGACAATGCATGTGATGCGATCGCGCTGGCCGGCGAGCGCGGCGCACGGGGTAGCGCGTACAACGTGATCGACGGCACCACGACTCAGGGCGAGTACCTCTCGCTCCTGGCCGACGCTGGCGTCACAGCCGTCCGGCCGACCTACGTCCCGTCCGCACTCTTCACTCCGATCGCGATGGGCTGCGAGCTTGCGACTCGCCTGACGGGGCGAGCTCTCCCGTTGACGCGGTATAAGCTGCGTCGGGCGACCGAGAGCCTGCGCTACGACACGAGTGCAGCGCGTGACCATCTCGGCTGGGAGCCGGCTCTCGACCTACCGGCCGGAGTCGCCAGCATGAAGGACAACCACGCTCCGGACGACGCGACCGGCTGAGCCACCCGTCGAAGCGCCCGCAGCTCAGCTTCGACTTCAGGGATCTCTCTTCATGAACGAAAATCAGGTTTCGCCGTCTCCAGGCGGCGCAAAGCTCCTGCGATGGCGCCCCCGCGGTACGCCCCCGGACTCTCACACCGAGGCCCCCTCGGGCAAACCACTGCGCGTGCTCTTCGTGATCGACGAGCTGGACATCGGCGGTACCGAGCAGCAGATCCTCGAGTTGGTTCGCCGGATCGACCGCAGCAGATTCGAGCCCCACGTGTGCTGCTTCCGATACGGCCGCAAGGCCAAGGAGATCGCCTCCTTCGGCGTTCCGGTGCACCACGAGCCCAAGCGAATGAAGGCCGATCCGGGCCTGATCTTGCGCCTCGCGAGTCTGATGCGACGCGAGCGCTTCGACATTGTACAAACGTACCTTTGGACCGCCAACACGTGGGCTCGGCTGGCGGCGCGCCTCGCCGGCGTCCCGATCGTCGTCGCCTCGGAGCGCAACGTCGACATCTGGGAGCAACGGTACAAACGGACGATCGGCCGGTGGCTGGCCCACTCCACGGACAGGATCATAGCCAACTCGGAAGCGGTACGTCGCTATCTCCTCGACCGAGGCGGCCTCGAGCCCGACAAAGTCGTCACGATCTATAACGGCGTGAACTTCGAGCGCTTCCACGCGCCGTGCGATCCTCAGGTTCGCCGCCAGGAGCTGGGCATTCCCAGCAGCTGCGTCCTTGCCGGCGTGGTCGCCCGGGTCGAGCCGGCCAAGGACCACGCTACGCTGCTCCAGGCCATGTCCTTGATCCGGGACCGCGTACCGAACCTACACCTCGTGGTCGTCGGGGGCGGCACCGAAGAAGAACGTCTGCGTCGCCTGAGCCGAGAGCTGGGCATCGCCGATCGTGTGCACTTCACCGGGTTTCGGACAGACGCCGCCGAATGGCTCCAGAGCCTCGACTTCTCCGTGCTGTCCTCGGTGAAGGAGGGCCTCTCCAACTCCGTCATCGAATCGATGGCGGCGGGCCGATCGATCGCCGCCACCGATGTCGGAGGGAACGCCGAAGTGATCATTCCCGAAGAGACAGGCCTGCTCGTGCCGCCACGGGACACGACCGCACTTGCCAACGCGCTCGCGCGCCTTGCGGAGTCACCGGAGCTCCGAGAAAAGTTCGGCCGGGCCGGCCAGGAGCGCGTGGAGTCGGTCTTCGCAATTGCGCCCATGCTCGCTCAGACCGAACAGCTCTACCAAAGCCTCGCGCAACGTATGCGGGCGGCGGCCTGACCATGCTCGCCTTCATCGTCAATCAGTTTCCCCGCCAGGTGGACGCGTACTTTCTTCGCGAACTTCGCGGGCTCCATGAGAGCGGGCTCGACTTCGCGATCTACTCGCTCCTCCCCGCCCCAAAAGGCTGGAAGATTCACGAAGACGCGCGCCCGCTCCTGGAACGCACCGTCTATCCGCCCAACCCCACCGCGCTGAGTAGCCAGACACTGTCTCACATCGCGCGGCACCCCGCCCAGAGCGCAGGAATCGCCGCGCGCGTCGTAGCCGGTCACCGCACGATGCCAACCGCACTCGCAAAGTCGCTCGCGATCCTGCCGCAGAGTCTCGCCTTCGCACGAGAGATGCAAAAACGAGGGGTACGCCACATTCACGCGAACTGGGCGACCTACCCGGCCACCGCCGCGATGGTGATCGCGGAGATCACCGGGATTCCGTACAGCTTCTCCGGCCACGCCACGGACATCTTCATCCACCACGCCATGCTGCGCGAGAAGATCGAGGCCGCGCGCTTCGTGATCACCTGCACGAAGTTCAACCGTGGCTACCTCACCGACATCGCCCCCGAGCATGCCGACCGAATTCGGACGGTCTACCACGGTGTCGACCTCCCCGCGTTCGCCCCTACAGGTGCCCCCCGCCACCCGAGGCTCGTCCTCAGCGCGGGAACGCTCCGCACATGCAAGGGGTTCGACGACCTTATCCGCGCAATCGCACTGCTCCGCGACCGCGGCTGCGATGCGGAGCTCGAGATCGTCGGCGAGGGAGAGGACCGTGCCGAGCTCGAAGCTCTGGTCCGCTCGCTCCAGCTCGGAGATCGAGTCCGGCTCCCCGGCTATCGTCCGCAAGAAGAGCTCATTCCCGCGTACCAGAACGCGGCCGTGGTCGCGTTGCCTGCGCACCACGAAGACCACTTCGGAATCCCCAACATCCTCATCGAGGGACTCGCCGCCGGGGCGCCCGTCGTCTGCACCGAACTGCCCTCGCTTGCCGAGCTCGTCGAACACCGAGAAAGCGGGCTCTTCGTCCCCGAACGAGACCCGGCCGCCTTGGCCGACGCCCTCGGCGAACTTCTGGCTGACCCGGATCTCGCCGCCCGCCTCGCCCAGGAAGGCCGGCGCCGGGTCGTGGAGCACTTCGACATGGACCAGACGGTCGCCGAGCTCGTCCGCACGTTCCAAGCGGCCACCCAGCGCGAGGCCGCCTAGTGCACCCCCGTCCGCATAGCGGTACGAGCGCACGGCCCCTCGACGCCCCTCGCGGCGTCACGTCGGCCCGAGAGATTTTCGACCCTCCGGCGGCGCCACTCCGTGCCGATCCACGCCAACCCGTTCACCCTATGCCAACGGCGGCGCGCTAATGGTCCGCTCGAGGTTCTCGCGCAGCGTCCGAACCGTCGCCGGCGAGGCGGCCGCCGTCGCCAGACGGGTCCGGCCCGGTCGAGCCGGAACTGCGCGAATTCTGTACTACCACCGCGTCGAGGAGGAAGGACATCGCTCCTGCGTGCGCCCCGCCGCCTTCGCCGAGCAGATGCGACACCTGCAGACCGAGGGCTATCACCTGCTCTCGCTCGGCGTGGTACGACAACATCTCGATGCCCACCGCCCGTTCCCCGAGCGCACCGTCATCGTCACGTTCGACGACGGCTTCGCCGACAACTACCACCACGCGTTTCCGATCCTACAACGCGAGTCGATCCCGATGACCCTCTTCCTCACCGCCGACTTCATCGGCACCAGCGAATTGCCGGTGCTGCGCGACCGAAGCGGCGTGCGCCCCCTGAGTTGGCAACAAGTCGCGGAGATGGCACGCCACGGCGTGGAGCTTGGCGCGCACACCCTGACGCATCCCAATCTCACGGAACTGGAAGACGACGCCCTGCGCCGTGAGATCACGGAATGCCGCGACCGAATCGAGGAGCACACAGCGGTGCGCGTCCGGAGCTTCTGCTACCCCCGCGGAGACTTCGACGAGCGCGTGAAGACCGCCGTGCGCGAAGCCGGCTACGACCTCGCCTGCACCACGATGGAAGGCTGCGTCACCGAAGACACTCACCCATTCAGCCTGCGGCGGACGTTCGTCGCCAACGACGACTCCATGCGGGACTTCCGCCACAAGCTCGAAGGGAGCTTCGACCTCCTGCACGGAGCACGCGCATGGCTCCGCAGCAACACGACACACCAAGCCGCGGTCTAAGGTGAGGATCTGAATCATGTGCGGAATTGCCGGACAGCTTTCTCTCGACCCCGCTGGTCTCTTGGACGAAGCGGACGTCCGGCCGATGTGCGACGCCATCGTGCACCGCGGCCCCGACGATCAGGGCTTCCTCGTCGATGGCCCTCTCGCAATGGGCATGCGGCGCCTGTCGATCATCGATCTCTCCGGCGGACACCAGCCGCAGTACAATGAGGACAGGACCATCGCCGTCATTCAGAACGGTGAGATCTACAACTTCCGCGAACTGCGCGAAGATCTCGAGAAAAAGGGCCACACCTTCGCGACGAACAGCGACACCGAGGCCATCGTTCACCTCTACGAAGAGTACGGCACCGCCTGCGTAGAAAAGCTCCGCGGAATGTTCGCGATCGCAATCTGGGACGCGCCCCGGCGCCGCCTCATGCTGGCTCGCGATCGACTCGGCATCAAGCCGCTCTACTATGGCAACGCCAATGGCCGGCTTCTGTTCGGATCAGAGCTGAAGAGTCTGCTCGCCGCAGGACTGGATCGTACGATCGACCGCCAGGCATTGCATGACTACCTCACGCTCACTCACATCCCTGCACCACAGAGCATCTTCCGCGACGCGAGGAAGCTACCCCCCGGCCACCGGATGGTCATCGAGAACGGCGCCACCACGATCGAGCGCTATTGGACGCTCGACTTCACCCCGAACCGCGCGCTCGCCGACGAGCGGACCGCCCTCGAGGCGGTCCGCGAAGCAGTAGACGACGCGGTTCGCAGCCACCTCGTGTCGGACGTGCCCCTGGGGGTGTTTCTCTCGGGCGGAGTCGATTCAGCGACTCTGGTCGCATGCATGAGGCGCTTCCACACCGGCGACCTCAAGACCTTCTCGATCGGCTTTGAAGAGAAGTCGTTCAGCGAACTCGACCGGGCACGCGTCGCTGCCCGGAAATACGGGACCGATCACCACGAGTTGGTCGTCACACCCGACGCCGCGGCACTCGTGCCCGAGCTGGTCGCCTCGTTCGACGAACCGTACGCCGATTCCTCGGCCATTCCGGTTCTCTGCGTCTCGCGCCTCGCTCGTCAGCACGTGACTGTCGCCCTCTCCGGGGAAGGCGGGGACGAAATCTTCGCGGGCTACAAGACGTACTCTGCAACGGTTCTTGCCGGCTGGTACCGGCGAATGGTTCCGTCACCGGCGCGCAAGCTCCTCGCCTCGATGGTGGGCCAGTTGCCCGTCTCGCACGGCAAGGTCAGCTTCGACTACATGGCAAAGCGGTTCGTCGCGGGCGCCGATCGCGACCCGCTCGAAGCTCATCTTTCTTGGAAGGCCATCCTCGACGAAGACGCCAAGCGCGAGCTGTATGCGAAACCTCCCGAGGGCCTCGAGGACACGCTTCGCCTCTACCAAGCGGCGGCGAGCGACGTGGACGAGGCCGACCTGCTCGCCCGTCTTTTGGCGATCGACACCCGAATCGGGCTCGAGAGCGACATGCTCGTGAAGGCCGACCGCATGACGATGGCCACCTCGCTCGAAGGCCGCGTTCCGCTCCTCGATCACCCGCTCGTCGAGTTGGTCGCCTCCATTCCCAGCGGCCTCAAGATGAAGAGACAGACCAAGAAGTTCCTGCTGCGCAAGGCCATGGAGGACCGGCTCCCCAGCGAGACGCTCCAGGCTCCCAAGCAGGGCTTCAACGTCCCGATCCCCTCCTGGTTGGTCGGCCCCCTGCGGGAACGCGTCCGAGACACCCTTGCGCCGGATCGGATTCGCGCAGCCGGGTTCTTCGACCCGGAGGCCGTCAGTCGCTTGATTCAGGCGCATGAGGCCAAGGAACGCGACAACAGCCGGGACATCTGGACTCTTCTCATGTTCCAGAGCTGGTACGACGCACTGGGTCAATCCTCCCCAGCCGACGCCATGCCTCGACTCGTGGGTTGACCACGTTTGAACCCCTCGTGCATTCTGCCGATAGACAGTCCGGAGCCACCTACGTGTCGAGACCCGTTACCTTGCGCGCCGTGCCCAACACGGCCGCCTCCCTAGAACTGCCTCGGGAGGCAGAGCCCCTAAGTCAGCCTCCCGCGCGGCCGATACCGCCGGCCGCGTCCGAATCGAAGGTCCGCTACGCCATCCAGGCGCTCCTGTCGCTGACCGCACTCTTGCTGCTCTCGCCGGTTCTGCTTCTGGTCGGCCTGGCGGTCAAACTCAGCAGCCCCGGCCCGCTGTTCTACTGCGGCGTCCGGGTAGGCAAGAACCAGCAGCTCTACACCATGTACAAGTTCCGGACCCTCCGTGAGGGGTCGGAACGCCAGATCGGCGGGCGCCTACTCAGCGCGCAGGACGACTTCTACACGTCGATTGGAAAGTTCCTCAAGCGGTCCAAGCTCGACGAGGTCCCACAGCTCATCAACGTCCTGAGAGGCGAGATGAACTTCGCCGGGCCCCGCCCCCTGCGACCCGTCTTTCTCGAACGCTATCTCGACGAGATAAACAAATACGCCGACCGATTCCGCGTGGCGCCGGGCATGACCGGGCTCGCGCAGGTACGCGGTGGATACTTCACATCGCCACAGAACAAGCTGCGCTACGACCGGCTGTACATCGAGCACCGCACTCTATTCCTCGACGCGCAGCTGGTCGGGCTCACCGCGCTGAAGGTACTGAACCGTTGGATCACACTGGGCGCGTTCCTGTTGGTACTGCTGCTCTTCGTCTCTTTCATCCCGTCCGGGATGATGGCGGACCTCTACATCCAGATGTTCGGGGCGAAGGTGAATCCACTCCACGGAGTCATCGCGTTCGGCGCGCTGTGGATGATCCTACGCCATGCGCCGCGAGACAGGATCAGCCTGTACCGGACACCGCTCAACTTACCGATCGCGGCCTTCTTGCTGCTCTCCCTTGCGTCGGCCTTCCTGTCGGATTCACCCGTCCAGGCGATTCGGGGGGCAACGTACTACCTCATCACAGGCTTCATTGTGATGTTGGCTGTGATCAACGGCACGTTCACGCGCCGATTCGTGCGCAGCGCGATCGGCGCGGTCGCTCTGATCTCCGTTGCGATCTCCGCCATGGGCCTCCTGGAACTCCTCGTGTCGGATTACATCGCCGCAGACTCTCCACTCCGAGCGGAGTACGGCCTGGTGCCTGGCGCAATCTCGTCCACACTCGGAAGCCCGATCGCTCTGGCAACGTATTTATTGCTTGGCGTGCCGTGCGTTCTTTGCTGCCTCTCCCGCGCGCATACGCGCGAGATACGTGACTTCTGGGTCGCTTCGACCACGATTTGCCTCGTCGGCATCCTTCTCACGCGCCATCCCGCCGGCTTGATCACACTGTCCCTGATCGCCTCCGCCTATTTGTGGCGTCACCTGAGCGTCCGATGGGCCTTCGCGACGCTGGTCGTGCTGGCTCCCTTCGCGTACCTCTCGGTCGTCACCGCCCTGCCCCAAGGGAGCATCACCTGGGAGAGCATTCTGTGTGGACAGGCCACGGAGGCGTGCCGCGCACTAGTCGAGCTGCCCACCCGTGAGTTGCTGCTCGGGCTCGGCCCACGCACTCTCGGAGAGTTGGTACCGCCGGGGTCCCCCGCGACGGACGCGGTGCTGCTGCAGGCCAACGGGAACCTCCGCCTCCTGCTCGAGAACGGCATCCTCGGGTGGGGCGCCATGCTGTGGATTCTCGGCGCGGCGGTGGTCTCGCTCTATCGCACCCAAAAGACAATGCCCGACCCAGGCCTGCGAGCGACCCTGTGGGCCGTATTGTTCTCGGTGCTCGGCTTCCTCGTCGCAATGCAGAGCTTCGACCCGTTCGACAACATCGCCATCCAGCTCTTGTTCTGGGGCCTACTCGGTATTGGGATCGGAACGGAGGTGCGGCTCGGCGAACGCCCGAGCGACTACCGGATCGCGCTCAAGCTCGGACAGGACTAGCTGGACGAGCAGCTCGTTGAAAAGCTCCGCACCGAGCGAGGTACGTCCATCCGGCCCGGTGCCTGCGCGCTAGCGCGCCGATCAGCCGTCGCCGACCCGAACATCGCCCGACATTTCGCGCACCGAGCGCGACCCCGACCAGGAACCGTGGCGCAGCAGTACCGGGCCCCCGTTCGTCACCTGCGGACCGGGGCAGCGAATGGTCGAAACGGGGAGGAGCCCCGTCCAGGCGCCATCGTCCCCGGAGCGACCGACCGCCTGCCCCGCACCATCGACGACCTCGACTCCACCGGCCGGCTCGCCCTCCCGGTCGACGAAGCGGACATGGACCGTCTTCACCTCACGCGCGACGCCGGCGCCCGTGCACTCGACCCGCCGCAACAAGGTATCGACTGCCGTCACGTCACTGTCACCATCGAGCTCGAGGGACTTTCCACAATCCAGGGCGGCCCCTTCGAGTCTCACCGCCCGAGCCTCGAGCAGCCTCACGCAGGCCCGACTCGTGCTGATCTTCCCGCCGGATAGAGTGATGTCCCTCGGAACGGTCTTGCCACGAGGCCCCTTGCTGTAGGGCTGGATCGTCAGCCCATGGCCGGTCAGCTGGTTGTCGACGATGCGCACGGCCGACGACTCGCCACGCACCTGGATGCCCTTGCCGCCGATCGTGTTGCCGCGCAAGGAAACGTTCCGCGCGTGCTTGATGAACACGGCCGATGCATTGCCGCCGCTCAGAACGGATCCTTCGAGACTGTTCCCATCGTTCTCCAGAAAGTAGACATTCTCGCGGTAGTTCTCTTCGAAGCGAGAATCCACGACGCGGTTGCCTCGCGCGCCGTTCCCGATATGAATGCCTTCGTCGGCATTATGGTGAACATGAACGTTTTGGATGACGTTATTCGAGGCACCCCGCGCCACGTCGATGCCGTACCCCTTATGCGCGACGGGATCGCCGTTGTGATGCGCCTCGACGTTCTCCAGCGTCGCCCCATCCACCCCAGCGAGACGCACACCCCGCTCGAACCCAGTCACCTCGAGGTTGCGGACCACGGCTCCAGCCGACTTCTCGTCGAGCACGATGCCGGAACTCGATTTCTGGCGGCTTCCCCGCACGACGTGACCGCCCCCTTCGAGCGTCACACCACCCCGCAGTTTGAGCCCGTGTTTCTGACACGGCCCGAGACTCCCCACGAGCTCGTAGTCCTGCGTCACCTGATCTCCGCACCGGCAGATCCTCCGGCCACCGCAGTCGCGCGCCTCAGCGAATCCGATGAACGGCAGCAAGACGCAGATGGCCAGTAAGACGAACCAGCGGAGACGAACGCGATGAAACCGGAAACGACCGGGCAAGAGCATGCCCCGATCATCGGCGGTGGTAGGGAAGTTCGCAAGCGACGTCGCGCCCGCCTGCTTCGGCTCGGCTTGGTTCTCGCACTGCTCGCCGGCCTGCCGCTCCTGCCCAACGTTCTCGCGACGTGGAGCGATGCGCCGACCGCCGCGCAAGCCATCTACGTCTTCCCGGGGCAGGTGCCCGAGCGCGCCGAGTGTGGGGCGGCCTTGTATCGCCAGGGGGTAGCCACGCAGATCGTGTTCTCTGGCGGTCGAGTCGACTCCGAGCTGGAAGCCATTGGCCAATCAATCGACGATGCGAGCCTGAACGCCAGGATCGCTCGCGACCACGGAGTCCCGCGAGACGCGGAGGTCCTGCTTCACACCGGGTCGAGTACGTGGGAGGACGCACTCGCCCTCGGCGCGTGGATGCGCTCGACGGGCGTTCGAAGCGTCGTCGCCGTAACCTCACCCACGCACTCGCGCAGGGCCCAGTACGCGCTCCAGATGGCCCTGGGCGACCTCGCAGACGAGATCCATGTCTACCGGTGTGGGACGATCTACGGCCCCTGGTGGTGGACGCGCGAGCGTTCGCTGGTGCGAATCACCCTCGAGACGCTGAAATTCGGATTCTATGCCCTTCGCTACTTCCTCCCCGCAGCTCTCGGCTTCAACCCGGCGCCGGCCGACCACGCAGTGCAGGCATAGAGCCACCTGTGCGGCCTGACGTGCGGCCAGCCAACTCCCCGCACTCAGGCCAGTCCGTGCAAGGATGCAAGGTCCATCAGCCTTTCAGCCAGCGAGAGAAGCCCGCGTTTCCTGGCTGTTTTCGGGCTCCCATGGCCTTCATCTTGCGTACCTCATGACGTCCGGGTAGCCGAGAGACCAGTACGGCACAGGCGAGTTGTACTCTTCTGAAGAGGGCTCCCTGGCGCCTGCAGTGCCCAGCATCATCCACGAGAGAGAGAGAGAATCGACGTGCAGACAAGATCCCCACTTCGAAACGTGAAGGCCGGAATGAGTTCGGCCCTGATGGTCCCGTTGGCAGTGGGCCTCCTGGTCCCTAGCCTCGCAGGGGCCCGGCTGGCCGTGCGGGGGCCCATTGCCGTCGCGGCGGCGGTCCCCACGACCAACTGGCTCGATTTCACCCTCATCGCGGAAAACCGCATCGTCACAGGGCCGAACCTGAACCTGTCAGGGAACTTCGCAACCTGGGGCGCGGGAGGCACGCTGGAGCTCGGACAGAACTGCTTCCAGCTCGATGATACGCCGCCGCCGTTCGTCGCAGCCGATACCCTGAACCTCGCCGGTCAGGCCTCGGTCGCAAACGCCTTCACCAACCAGATCACGGGCAACCCGACCGGAGAAGTGCGCGGCACGACCCAGGCCGAGAGCTTTCCCCTGGCACTGAGCCTTCCCACGTTTCCGACCGCGGCCGTCTGCAACAACTGCGCTCTGAACTCGAGCGATGTGGTCGTCCAGCCCGACGACACGATCACTCTCAGCCCCGGCTGCTACGGCGAGTTGTTCGCGCGCCAGAATGCGGCCGTCTTCCTGCAGCCCGGTGCCTACACCTTCAAGGAGTGGGACATCCAGAAGTTCGCGAGCGTGACCGCCAACGGTCCCGTTCAGATCCATATCCGCAAGAAGATCGATACGGAGGAAGGCAACTTCCTCGGCGCGGCGAGCGGAGACGCACTCGATTTCCAAGTCTGGATCGGAGCCCGCACCGCGTGCCAAGCCGGGGCGACCACACACAGTGCCATCGGAAAATTCAGCATCGCCATCGGCACATTCGTTGCCCCGACGGACGACGACTTCAACTTCAACAAGGGCGTCATCCTGATGGGCACTGCGGTGGCCGACCAGATCGACGTCCGTGGACAGCACGAAGATCGTCCGCCGACGCCGACGCCGAATCTGCCCACGCCAACGCCCCAAACCACCTCCACCCCACACATCGATACGACGCCGACGCCGACGCCCGCCGTCACGCCGACACCGAATCTGCCCACACCGACGCCCCAAACCACCTCCACCCCACACATCGACACGACGCCGACGCCGACGCCCAATGGCTCGCCCACCCCGAGACCGAGCAACACGCCGCGCAAGCTGCCCACGCCGACGCCGACGCAACCGTTTACCCCGCCGACACCGACGCCGATCCCGTCGATCATACCGCCGCCGACACCGACACCGACCGTCGCTCCCCGCAAACACCCCTGGGGCAAGCGGTCGGGCCTGATCGACTCGCTCTTCCCGGCTCGCACCGGTTCGCGGATCGCCCCCAGCATGAAGAGGCCCCTCGGCGTCCGCCGCTGAGATCTCACCAACGTCCAACCCCAGCGGGGGTGGCGCGCCCCACGGCGTCACCCCCGTTTGCCGTCCGGGGCCTGGGTCGGCAGGTTGTGAGAGCCATGGAGTTTCACCCCCCGGCCCTCTACCCCATCATCGACGTCGGGCCCGGCGACGCGACCGAGCCTCTCGCCCTCGCCGATGCGCTCATGCGTGCCGGCGCTCCGTGGATTCAACTCCGCGTGAAATCGACCTCCGGGCGAGACCATCTCGCGATCGCTCGCGCGCTGGTCGACCGCGCTCGTACCCACGCCGCGAAAGTGATCGTAAACGACCGCCTGGACGTGGCCGTCGCGAGCGGTGCCGCAGGCGTACACGTGGGCCAGGACGACCTCCCACTCGCAGCCGTCCGAGAATTCGCGGCCGCGCGCCCACACCTCGTCGTAGGCGTCTCCACCCATGACGTCGCCCAGGCGCGCGAAGCCGAACGAGGTGGCGCCGACTACATCGGCTTCGGCCCGATCTTCCCGACACCGACGAAGAGAGACGCGCTGCCCCCCCGAGCCGAGGGCGCTCTCGCAGAAGTCCGTGCGGCCGTCTCGCTCCCCATCGTCGCCATCGGCGGGATCACCGCAGCCACTGCCCCCGGCGTCCTCGCACGCGGCGCCAACTCCGTTGCGATGATCGGCGCCCTCGCCAGAGCCCCCGCCCCCGCCGCCCTCGCGGCGAGCTTGCTCGCGCTCGAAGGCTACAGGTCGTAGTCGTCGTAGTCCGCGTCGCCCGTCGCGTCGTCGTCACGGGCGCTCAAGTTCTCGAAGCTCGTGAACTCCTTGCGGAAAGCGAGGCGAGCGGTACCGGTGGCACCGTTTCGCTGTTTTGCGATGATCACCTCCGCCACACCCTGATCGGGCGACGCCTTGTTGTAGAAGTCGTCGCGATACACGAACGCGATCAGGTCGGCGTCCTGCTCGATGGCGCCCGACTCGCGAAGATCGGACATCATCGGTCGCTTGTCGGCCCGACTCTCCACCGCACGGTTCAGCTGCGAGAGCGCGATCACCGGCACCGATAGCTCCTTCGCCAGAGCCTTCAGCGAACGCGAGATCAGAGAAATCTCCTGCTCGCGGTTGTCCGTCTGCCGGTGCGCGTGCATCAGCTGCAAGTAATCGACGATGATCAGGCCAATACCCCGCTCTTCGTTCTCACGCTTGAGCCGACGCGCCTTGGCCCGCAGCTCCAACGCAGAAAGCCCGGGGCTATCGTCGATGTAGAACGGCAGGTCCGCCAGCTCGCCCGCGGCCATCGCGAGACGAGGGAAGTCCTCGTCGCTGAGCGTCCCGGTCCGGATCTTCGAGCTGTCGATGCGCGCCTGCCCGCACAGCATCCGCATGACGAGCGACTCCTTCGACATTTCGAGGGAGAAGAGGCCCACCGCCTTGCCCGTGTGGGCCGCCGCGTACTGCCCGATGTTGGTCGCGAGCGCGCTCTTGCCCATCGAAGGCCGGCCCGCCAGGATGATGAGGTCGGCCGGCTGGAAGCCGGACGTCAGCTTGTCGAGTTCAATCAAACCGGTCGGAATTCCCGTGAGCGCGTCGGGATTCTTGTACATCTCCTCGATCTGGCCGACCGTCGTGACGATGATCTCTTCGAGACGGGCGAATGGGCGCATCCTCTTGTTCGCGATGTCTAGGACGCCCTGCTCTGCCTGGTCGAGAAGCTCCCCCACGTCCGAGGCGCCCGCACTGGCGCGCTGGGCGATATCCGAGCCGGTCTCGACGAGGCGTCGCAGGATCGACTTGTCACGGACGATCTTCGCATAGAAGCCCACGTTCGAAGACGTCGACGTCCGATCGACCAACTCTGCGACGGCCGCGGCGCCACCGACCGAGTCCAGATCCCCGCGACGCTTCAGCGCCTCGGTAATCGTGATGACGTCCGACGGCTCTCCGCGCTCGTCGAGATCGATGAGCGCCATGAAGATGCGGCGATGAGCTTCGCGGTAGAAATCTTCAGGGTTGAGAATCTCGACTGCTTGATCCAGCGCGCGGTTGTCGACGAGGACACCCCCGAGAACCGCTTCTTCCGCCTCGATGCTCTGCGGGGGCACCCGTCCTATCGGCGCCGGGGCCACCCCCGTCCCGTTCGTCGTCACGCTCTCCCTCCCACGACCGATGGCCGGCTCAGCTTCACGAATGAAAGACGACCAACAGAACGTCGGCCGCGCAGGCAATTAGACCCAACGCAGCCACGCGCGCAAGACCGCCCCAGTGAGTTTCTCGTCACAGCGTGACGCGTGGATCATCGGTTGGGACGATCGGCCAACCCCGCCGCCGCGCCTCACGCCGCAACAGGCGATCCGGCTGCACGATACGCGGGTGTCCCACCAGTTCCAAGACCGGAACATCGGTGACCGAGTCGGTGTAGAAATAACTTTGCGCAAGGTCGACGTCGTGCTCGGCGGCGAAGCGCTTGGCCCAGAAGACCTTGCCGCGCCCGTAGCACACCGGGCCATCGGCCCGCCCAGTGAACCGCCCGTCCTTCACTTCCAGACGAGTCACGAGTGCATGCCGAACCCCGAGGTCTTCTGCGATCGGATCCGCCAGGTAGTTCGTCGTCGTACTGAGGAAGGCGACGATGTCCCCCCGCTCCTGGTGCTGCGCGAGAAGACCGCAGACTGCAGGAACCAGGTGTTCCCGCATCACTTCTTCGTACCAACGCTTCGAGAAGACCGCGATCTCGGCCTCTTCCTGGCCGACGATCAGCTCGCTGGCTCGTTCCAGCGCACGCTCCATATCCAATAGGTTCAGACGATACTGGAGCAGATAGTAGGCCGTGCGCAGCAGATCGCGGCGGCGCGCCCGCCCGTGCCGGCGCATGTAGCGGGCGTAGTGCGGAGCGGAGTGGACCGCCAGCAACGTTCCGTCGATGTCGAAGAACGCTGCCGTGCGGCCCACCACCGAATTCTCTACCGCTCGACGATCATCGCGATGCCCTGGCCTCCACCGATGCACAGGGAAGCAACACCGAGATTCTTGTCGCGGTCCTGCATGGCGTGAAGCAGGGTGACGAGCACCCGGGCACCACTCGCGCCGATGGGGTGACCGAGCGCGATCGCGCCGCCGTTCACGTTGACGCGGTCGATATCGATCTTCAACTCGCGCAACACGCCGAGAGACTGAGCCGCAAAGGCTTCGTTCAGCTCCCAGAGATCGATCTGGTCTTTGCTGAGCCCCGCCTGTCCAAGGGCCTTCTCACACGCCGGCCAGGGGCCCATGCCCATGATCGACGGATCGACGCCTGCCGATGCCCATCCGCGGATCTTCGCAAGAGGCTTCAAGCCGCGAGCCTTTGCCGCATCCGCGCTCATCACGACCAACGCAGCGCCGCCGTCGTTGATGCCGGACGCGTTGCCGGCGGTCACGGTACCGCCCTTCTTGAAGGCCGCACGGAGGCCACCGAGCTTCTCGGCCGACGTGCCGGGACGCGGGAACTCGTCGACCGCGAACTCCACGGTCTCACCGCGCTTCTTCCCAGGAACCTGCACCGGAACGATCTCGGCCTTGAACTTCCCACTCTCGAGCGCGACCCCGGCCTTGGCCTGACTTCCCGCAGAGAACTCGTCCTGATCCCCCCGAGAGATCTCGTATTTCTCGGCGATGTTCTCCGCGGTGATACCCATGTGGACATCGGTCATCGGGCAGGTCAGACCGTCCTTGATCATCGAGTCGAAGACCTGCGAGTGACCGAGGCGATACCCGTAGCGGGCCTTCTCCAGCAGGTAGGGGGAGCTCGACATGTTCTCCATGCCCCCCGCGAGCCCAATGTCATACTCGCCGTTGCGGATACCCGCGGCCACGTTCGCGACCGCCTTCAGGCCGGAACCGCATGCCATGTTCACACCGTAGCCGGGAACTTCCTTTGGGATGCCAGCGTCGAGGTAGGCGACCCGCGCCGCGTTCAGGCCGAGGCCTGCCGCCAGGACGTGGCCGAGGACCACCTCTCCAAGTTCCTTGCCTTCGACCCCTGCGCGGCGCAGCGCCTCGCTCGCGGCGATCGAGCCGAGCTTGGTTGCGGGAATTGTCGAGAGTGAGCCACCCATCGCGCCGATGGGGGTCCGGGTCGCCGATACGATCACTGCGTCTGCCATGTTGTCCTCCAAGATCAGGGGTAAGCTCCGTCGCGAGTCCGCCGCGCCCCCTCGTGAGCCCTCAGCGAGCCTCCGGGAGCGCCGGAATCGACTGACTCCAGAGCCCTACTCCATTGTACCAATTCATCCCGATTCGCTGCGCAGTCCGGCTGAGGCGAGCCACCCGGAACCAGAGATCGCTTCTCGGGCCGTAGAAGAGTCTCGCGCCCAGAGCCAGCCGGCGCAACTTCTTTCCAAGCGCCGATCGGTCCACCCGAGCCTGGTACCCGGAAAAGGCGAGATCGCCCCGCAGAAAGCCGCCCTGGAGCTCCTCTGCCGCCATCCGCCCGTACTCCAGGGCGAACGAGATCCCCTCGCCCAGCAGTGGATCCACGCCCGCGGCGTCCCCCACCAACAGGACGCCCGGCGCCGCGAGGGACCGCCCCTTCGCATAGAGGCGTATCGGGTGCGCCTTGCGCTCGGCGACTCCTTGGCTTCGGCCGCCGACGATGGCCTCGAGCCGCTCGCCCTCGCCTCGGCGGCGCATCGAGTAGGCGCCCACGTTCCAATGCGGGTCGCCATCGATCCAGCAGGGAAACGACCACGCGTACCCTGCGAGCCCGCTGGCAACGTCGCGGAAGTCGAATTCATACGTGTCGGGAGCGTCGCTCCCGGCAATCGGCACGTCACACATCACGGCACGGGCGACCCAGCCCTCGTCCGGATCGACCAGCCGCCGCCGAAGCAAGCTGCCGGCACCGTCTGCGGCGACCACCGCGCGTGCATCGATCAGCCCCTCGCTGGTCTCCAAACGGATCCGGTCGCCGCGACGGACGGCTCCCCGCACGCGCACTCCCGTGCGCACCTCGAGGCCCCGCCCGCGCGCCGCACTCAGCAACATGTCGTCGAACTCGCGACGCCGAATCACATAGCAGCAACCGCCGGCATCCAGCTCGATCGGCGGCCCTCCGGCCTCTACCCGCGCATGATCTACGCGCACCGAGGGTACCGACAGGCTCAGGTCGACGCTTCGCAGAAGCTCGAGGGTCGCAGGGATGAGGCCGCCCGCGCACGTTTTGTCGCGTGGAAACTCCTCCCGGTCGAGCAACAACGCATCTCTGGCGAGGTCAGGCGCCAGGCGCTGCAGGGCGAGGGCCGTCCCCGACCCCGCCGGCCCGCCGCCAACGATGACGATGTCGCGTTGCTCCGGCGTCTCGGACATCAAGTGCGCGTACGGACGTTCGTCCGGATCCAGTCCACGATCTCGTCGGTCGTCGCCCCTGGCGTGAATATCTTGGATACGCCTTCCTTCGAGAGCGCGGTGATGTCGTCCACGGGAATGATCCCCCCGCCGAACACCGTGATGTCTTCGGCGTCCCGCGCCGCCAGCAGCTCGATGATGGCCGGGAACTGTACCCGGTGGGCCCCCGACAGAACCGACAAGCCGATGGCGTCGACATCTTCCTGCAACGCGGCTTCGACGATCATCTCGGGGGTCTGGTGAAGCCCCGTGTAGATGACCTCCATCCCGGCGTCGCGCAGGGCGCGCGCGATGATCTTTGCTCCGCGATCGTGGCCGTCGAGGCCCGGCTTCGCGACGAGAATGCGCAGTGGTCGCTTCATCTGCCTACCGCCCCTCGAACGTAGGCGTGCGCTTTTCCAAGAACGCCGTGAGCCCCTCGCGCCCATCGTCCGAACCGAACACCCCTGCGAAGCCCTCGATCTCGACGCGGGCCGCAGTCCGCGCGTCACTGACTTCCGCAGCCGCCATGGCCACCTTTGCCCGGCGCACCGCCAGCGGCGGACGCGTCGCCAGCTCCGCGGCCCACTGCGCGGCCGCCGCTCCCAGCTCGTCGTGCGCCACGACCTTGTTGACCAGTCCCCAACCAAGCGCATCCTGCGCACCAATGAGCCGGCCGCTATAGATCAAGTCGCGCGCCGGACCGACACCGATGCGACGCACCAGCCGCGAGCAGCCGCCGAAGCCCGGGAGCAACCCCAGATTCGTCTCCGGCTGACCGAAGCGAGCCTTCTCGCTCGCCACCGCCAGATCGCATGCGAGAAGCAGCTCGCATCCGCCGCCCAGCGCGGCGCCCTGAACGACGGCCACCTGCAAACTCGGAAGCGCCTCGAGCGCATCGAACGCCTCGTGGCCCAGCTCGGAGAACGTCCGGGCCTCCTCGGTGCTCATCTGCGACATGGCAGCGATGTCCGCCCCCGCGACGAATACGCGGTCGCCCGCGCTCGTCACGAGCACGACCCGCGCCGGCTCCCGCGTGAGCGCCAACGCATGCGCGCGCAGCTCGAGAAGAGTCTCCGTATCGAGCGCATTCATCGCCCGTGGCCGGTCGATGCGCAACGTCGCAATGTCCCCGTTTCTTTCGAGGCTCACGTTTCCCATTGTCGTCGGTCCTCTTAGTATTCCGGCTTGAAGTCGAAGTGGTGGTACGCCTCGATCCAGCGAACGGTACGACTCTGCGAGCGCATGACGACGGAGTTCGTCGTTGCCCCGCCACGCTGAAACTGAACGCCCCTGAGAAGATGGCCGTTGGTCACGCCCGTGGCGGCGAACATCATCTTGTCCCCGATCAGGTCGCTCGCGCGATAACGACGCGCCTGATCTTCGATGCCGGCCTCGGTGAGAGACGTCACCTCATCGCTCGTCATCGGCTTGAATCGCCCCTGGAACTCTCCTCCGAGACATTCCAGCGCGCCCGCCGCCAGCACACCCTGCTGTGCCCCTCCGATGCCCAAGACGATGTCGATCCCGGAGTCGGGACGGGCGGTGGCGATGGCGGCCGCCAGATCACCATCCGCCAGGAGCTGCACGCGCGCGCCCGCCCGCCGCGCCTCGTCGATCAGTCGCGAGTGCCGTGGGCGATCGAGAATGACCGCCGTCAGGTCTTCGACGTAGACGCCCTTGGCCTCGGCGAGTGCCTTCAGGTTGTCGGTGGGCGAGCGGTCGAGATCGACGACGCCCCGCCCCGCCGGCCCGACCGCCAGCTTCTCCATGTACGTCTCGGGGCACGCCAGAATCCGGCCACGCTCACCGATCAGGATGAGGGAGAGCGCGTTGGCTCCGCCGGTCGCGCACACCGTCGCACCCTCGAGCGCGTCGAGGGCAACGTCGATCGCAACCGTCTCCGACCCGCCTCCCACGTGCTGACCGGCGTGCAGATCACCCTCGGCGCCCTCGCCGATCACGATCACTGCGTCTGCATTGATCGCCTCGAACGCCTGGCGCATCGCGAGCGCGGCCGCTGCATCGGCGGCGGCGTCACCGCGCCCCATCAGCCGAGCCGACTCCAACGCGGCCGCCTCCGTGACGCGAACGACTTCCAGTGCGAGATTTCGATCCAACGTTCTCTCCTAGCCAGGATTCTCTTCGATGCGGATCGCGACCGGCGTTCCTTCGATCGCCGGTAGCGCCGCCACACGGGCGACCGCACGTCGGAGATCTCGCTCACGCGTCTCATAGGTGCGGAACACCATCGGCACCGAACCGCCGCTCTTGCGCTCGCGCTGAACGACCGACGCCACCGAGATCCCGGATCGGCCGAGGTGCCCGGCAACCTGCCCGAGCACACCAGGGCGATCCTTCGCCTGAATCCGAAGGTAATACTCGCTCACGACTTCGCCGATCGGCCGAACCCGGCCCTTGCGCAGAGCCTTCGCCGAAAAGCCCAAGGGTGCCAACCTCGGGCCACCGAGACCGAGTCGATCCCGCGCGATGTCCAGTACGTCGGCAACGACCGCGGTCGCTGTGGGCATCATGCCGGCCCCGGCCCCATAGTACATGCTACGCCCCAGCGCATCGCCGTGGAGACATACCGCGTTCATCGCCCCGTCGACGCCGGCGAGCAAATCGTCACTGCGGATCATCGTCGGATGCACGCGCGCTTCGATCGTGTCGCCGTGGTTCTTTGCGATCGCTAGGAGCTTGATCGCGTATCCGAGTTCTTTCGCGTACGCCATGTCCAGCGCAGCGACGTCGCGAATGCCCTCTGTGTGGATGGCATCGAGGGGCAGATGAACACCGAACGCGAGCTGTACCAGGAGCGCTAGCTTGTGGGCCGCGTCGATTCCATCCACGTCATACGTTGGATCCGCCTCGGCCAGGCCCGAGGTCTGTGCGGCCGCGAGCACCTCCGCAAAGCCACGACCCTCGGCCGCCATCGTGCTCAGGATGTAGTTCGACGTTCCGTTCATGATGCCAAAGACCGCAGAGTGCCGATCGACACCGAGCCCCTCGCGCAGAGTGCGGATGATCGGAATTCCGCCTCCGACGCTCGCCTCGAACCCCACGCCGACACCGGCCAATTCGGCGGCCTGGAAAATCTCTCGCCCGTGGTGGGCCAGGAGCGCCTTGTTGGCGGTCACGACGGCTTTTCCGTTCGCGATGGCCTCGAGCACGAACGTCCGCGCCGGCTCGAGCCCACCCATCAACTCGATGACGACATCGATGTCGGGATCCTTCAGAACTGCCTTCGTGTCCTTCGTGAGCAGGCGCTTCGGGACCCGCACCTCACGCTTGCGGGTCAAGTCGATGTCGGCGACCCGCGCCAGCTCGAGAGACGCCCCGAGACGCGTCGACAACTCGGCCTGCGATCCGCGCATCAGCCGGACCACGCCCGATCCGATCGTCCCCCAACCGATGACCGCCGCACGCACGCAAGGCTCTCCCCCGCCGGCCTTCACCGGCGCACGGCGCCCATCAGCGCTCACGACGCCCCACCGAGGCCCAAGGCCTTTCGGATTCCGCGAACTGCCTGCCGGGTCCTGTGTTCGTTTTCGATCAGCGCCATACGCACGTAGTGATCTCCGTATTCACCGAAGCCAATCCCGGGCGAGACGGCCACCTTGGCCTCGCTCAGGAGGAGCTTCGAAAACTCGAGGGAGCCGCGCTCCTTCCACTCGTCAGGAATCTCCGCCCAGACGAACATCGTGGCCAAAGGCCGCGGCACGTTCCAACCTGCTCGCGTAAGACCGTCACAGAGGACGTCGCGCCGCGAGCGATACACGTCGCGGATATCGTCGAGGCATTCCTGCGGACCGTTCAGTGCAGCAATGGCCGCAATCTGCACGGGCTGGAAGATGCCGTAGTCGAGATAGCTTTTCATCCGAGCGAGCGCGGCGACCAAGTCCGGGTTCCCGACCGCGAAACCGACGCGCCACCCGGGCATGCTGTAGCTCTTCGAAAGCGAGAAGAACTCGACCGCAATCTCCTTCGCCCCCGGGATCTGAAGGATGCTCGGCGGCTCGTAGCCATCGAAGACGATATCCGCGTACGCGAGGTCGTGGACGACGTACATCTCGTGCTCGCGGGCGAAATCGATGATCCGCTGAAAGAAGGCGAGATCGACCACTTCCGTCGTCGGGTTATGGGGAAAGTTCAAGATCAGGAACTTCGGACGAGGCCACGTCTGGCGCGTGGCCTCCACGAGGTTCGCAAAGAAGTCCTGCCCCGGACCCAGCGGAACCGACCGCAGATCTCCGCCCGCAATGATCACCGCATACTGGTGGATCGGGTACGTCGGCGTCGGGGCCAGGACGACGTCGCCCGGGCCGAGGACGGCCAGGGCGAGGTGGGCGATGCCCTCCTTCGACCCAATCGTGACGATCGCCTCGCGATCGGCGTCGAGGTCCACATCGTACCGGCGCCGATACCAGTCGCAGATCGCCAAACGGAGCTTGTAGATGCCACGGGAGACCGAATAACGGTGGTTTTGGGGCTTTCGAGCGGCCTCGATGAGCTTCTCGACGATGTGGGGGGGTGTGGCGTGGTCCGGGTTTCCCATGCCAAAATCCACGATGTCCTCCCCGCGTGCCCGTGCGGCGACCCGAAGGCCTCCAATCACATCGAACACATAGGGCGGCAGCCGCTGGATGCGCGGAAAATCCATGCCGTAGTCGTTAGCACACGGGTTTGACGCCCGAAAAAGGTCGACCGCGCCGGCGTTTCCGCCTACCCCACCCGCGCAAGCCCGAGACGCCCCGCCCAACGCGCGTCGAGGAGGCGGGCCATCGGGCGCGAGGCCTCACTGGAGAGATCCGGATCGGCCTGGAGGATCTCCTGCGCGAGGGCACGCGCTTCGCGTAGCGTGCCCGCGTCCCGCAGAAGGCTCGCCACCCGGAAGTCCGGAACACCCGCCTGGCGAGTTCCCAACAGCGCTCCCGGGCCCCGGATCTCGAGGTCTGCCTCGGCGATCTTCAGACCGTCGCTCGTCTCCGTCATGACCCGTAGCCGCTGCTTCGCATCGTTCGATTGCGCGTACTCGGCAATGAGCAGGCAATGGGCCGCGTCACTGCCGCGACCGACCCGTCCGCGAAGCTGATGCAGCTGCGAGAGCCCGAACCGCTCCGCGTGCTCGATCACGATCACACTCGCGTTCGGCACATCGATTCCCACCTCGATCACCGTCGTCGCCACGAGGATGTCGTAGTCGCCGTCGCGGAAGGCGCGCATCACGGTATCGCGCTCGGCCGAGGCCATGCGGCCGTGCACGAGCGCCACGCGGAAGTCCGAGAACGGCCCGGCGGCGAGCTCTTCGGCGGCAGACGTCGCGTCGCGCAGGTCACTGTTCTCCGACTCCTCCACCAACGGGTAGACCACGTACGCCTGACGCCCCGCGGAGATCTCCGCGCGGACCGTCTCGTACCCGCGAGCCCGTTGCGCCGCGCTGAAGAGTCGCGTGGTGACGGGCTTCCGGCTCGGGGGCAGCTCATCGATCGTAGAGAGATCGAGATCGCCATAGACACTCAGCGCCATCGTGCGCGGGATCGGCGTCGCCGTCATCAGGAGCACGTCGGGCGGAAGCCCACCGTCCGTGCGAGAGAGCGCCGCACGCTGCATCACCCCGAACCGGTGCTGCTCGTCGATCACCGCAAGTCCGAGACGACCGAACTTCACCTGGTCCTGGATCAGCGCATGCGTCCCGACCGCCAGCCCCGGACGACCGCCGGCGAGCTCTCGGAGCGCGTCACGCCGCTCCGCCGGCGGAGTCTCTCCCGTGAGTGACCACAACCCAACGCCCAACTCGCCCGCGACCTTCTGCACCGTACGCCAATGTTGCTCGGCCAGCAGCTCGGTCGGCGCCATGATCACGGCCTGGTACCCGGCCTCGATGGCACGCAGCGCCGCGGCGACCGCGATGACGGTCTTGCCGCTTCCGACGTCTCCCTGCAGAAGCCGATGCATCGGCCGGGCCGCCTGCATGTCGGCACCGATCTCATTCAAGACCCGGGACTGCGCACCCGTGAGCGCGAACGGCAGCTCGGCCAGCAACTGTTTCGTCAGCGCTCCTTCTGGCGCAAACGCGATCCCGGCCTCGCGTGCCACAGTCGCCTTACGAAGGAGCAGCCCGAGTTGAACGAAGAAGAGCTCATCGAAAATGATGGCCCGATGACAGTCCGACGAAACGCTGGAGAGCGCGTCGACATCCTCGTCACCGCCGGGATCGTGCACGCACGCAAACGCGTCTGCGAGCGCCCGGAGCCCCAACCGTTTGCGGTGCTCCACGGGCACCGCCTCCGGGATGCTTGCCGCGTGGGCTTGCACCGCCGCATGGGCGATCCTCCGCATGGCAGACGCGGGCATGGCCGTCGGTTTCTCGTACACCGGGACGATCCGCGGCGCGCCGGCGCTCTCCCCGTCGTCCGCCGCCTCCATCTCGGGGTGCACCATCCGCAACGACATGTCGTAGCCGCGCTCGACTCGGCCGTGCGCGAGCCACCGCGACCCCTCCTTCAGACGCGAACGAAAAAAGCGAATCTGGTGGTACCAGATCAGTTCGACGCCACCGGTCTCGTCACGACCGACCGCACGAAGCACACGACGGCCACGCCGCCCCACCGAACGGTCCTGCACGCCCGACACCGTGAGAGCGACTGTCGCGGCCTCACCTTCGCGGAGATCCTCCACCACCGCCAGTCGCCGGCGGTCCTCGTAGCGAAACGGCAAGTGATACAGCACGTCTTCGACCGTCTCGAGCCCGTACTTGACCAATTCCTTTCCCCGCTGCGGCCCGACGCCTGCGAGCGACGTCACCGGCTGAGCAAGCGCGTGTAGGTAGGATGCGATCTCTTCGCCGGTGGGAGGCTCCTCACGCAGAGGCTTTGGCGCGGTTGGCGGTCTCGGTGCATCGGGCCGCACCGTGGGCCGCGGGCGTGGCGCGGCGGGGGCGGCCGCCGCGACCTCGATCGGCGTCGGAGTGGGTTCCCCGGCCAGCGCCCGCAACAGGATCAGCGCACGGTCGAGGATCTCGGTCTGTTGCCGCGCCGCCGCCTCGTCGAGCCGCCGGAAGATCTCGGCCAACTCGGCAACTTCGGGCTGCTCCGACCCCAACTGCTCGAGGTGCTCCAACCACGCTGCGACCGGCAGCCTCGTGCGTGCGCGCTGACCTGCATCGGCGTCGCGCAAGTAGCCGAGCGGCCGCGCGGCGCTCGAAAGCAGCTCAGCGAGCGGGTCGCTCGGCAAGGTTCAGGCGCCCCGCGCTCTCGTCCCGGACGCGTGATACTCCTGCAACGTCCGAACCTCCAGCGACCCCTTCGAGCGCTCCGCACTCGCTTCCGCGGCGGCGATCGCACCGGCGATCGTCGTCACGTACGGCGTTCGCGTCTCCAGCGCCGTACGCCGCAAGGAGAACGAGTCCTCGATCGACTGAGGCGACGAGGTCGTGTTCACGACCATCGCGACATCACCGTCTCGCAGCGCATCCACGATGTGCGGCGATCCTTGGTGGACCTTGTTGACGCGGTCACACTCCAGCCCCGCCGCCTGCAGATGGCCAGCCGTTCCGTGCGTCGCAAGAAGCCTAAAACCCGACTCGGCAAATCGACGCGCGACCGGCACGATCCGACCCCGATCTTCCTCACGCACGCTGACGAACACCGTGCCGTCGCGAGGCAAGACGCTACCCGCCCCGTCCGCCGCCTTGAGAAACGCGCGCGCGAAGCTGCGATCGATGCCCATCACTTCGCCGGTCGACTTCATCTCTGGGCCGAGGAGAGTATCGACCCCTGGAAACTTGAGGAACGGGAACACCGACTCTTTCACGCTGACGTAGTCCGGGACGATCTCCGAGACCACACCGAGTTCAGCAAGCGTCTTGCCGCCCATCACCCGCGCCGCCAACTTGGCAAGCGGCCGCCCAATGGCCTTCGATACGAACGGCACCGTACGGGATGCGCGCGGGTTCACCTCGAGCACGTAAACCGTCTCTCTCTGCACCGCGAACTGGATGTTCATGAGCCCGATCACGCCGAGCTCTCTCGCCAGCGCAATCGTCTGGCGGCGGATCTCATCGAGGGTCTCGGCCGCCAAGAGCTGCGCAGGAAGCACGCAGGCCGAGTCCCCCGAATGGATGCCCGCCGGCTCGATGTGCTCCATGACTCCGCCGATCACGACGTCGGTACCATCGGAAATGGCATCGACGTCGACCTCGATCGCGTCGTCGAGAAACTTATCGACCAAGACCGGATGATCGGGCGACGCGCGAACGGCCCGATCCATGTACGAGCGCAGGCCCTCCTCATGCGCAACGATCTCCATCGCCCGCCCGCCGAGGACATAGCTCGGCCGAAGCAGCACTGGATAGCCGATCTTGCTCGCGATCCGCGCCGCTTCCTCGACGGACCGAGCCGTACCGTTGTCGGGCTGCTGAAGCTCCAGGTCGTCCAACAGCTGCTTGAAGCGCTCCCGATCCTCCGCACGATCGATCGCGTCAGGGCTCGTCCCGATGATCGGCGCACCTGCCCGCTCCAAATCCACGGCCAAACGCAGGGGCGTCTGGCCGCCAAACTGAACGATCACGCCGTGCGGTTTCTCCTTCTCGACGATCGCGAGAACGTCCTCCAGGGTCACCGGCTCGAAGTAGAGCTTGTCGGACGTGTCGTAGTCCGTCGAGACGGTCTCGGGATTGCAGTTGACCATGATCGTCTCATAGCCGTCGTCCTTGAGCGCGAAGGCGGCATGCACGCAGCAGTAGTCGAACTCGATCCCTTGCCCAATTCGGTTCGGCCCTCCGCCGAGAATCATGATCTTCTTCTCGTCGGTCGGCGCGGCTTCGCACTCGCCGGTCTCGTAGGACGAGTAGAGGTAGGGCGTATAGGCGGCGAACTCCGCGGCACAGGTGTCGACCGTCTTGTAGACCGGGCGAACCCCGAGACGGCCGCGTGCCTCGCGGATCTCGTGCCGGTCCGTACCGAGCAGCGCCCCGAGACGACGATCCGAGAAACCGATCCGCTTCGCCTCCGCGAAGGCTACGCCGCCCTCCTTCTCCATCCCCGCAACCCCGAGCTCCGCGATCGTCGTCTCGGCGTTCACGATGTCCTCGATGCCGCGCAGGAACCAGGGGTCGATCCGGGTGAGCCGGTGAATCTCCTCCTCGCCCCAGCCGCGCCGAAATGCGTCGGCCGTGAGGAGCAATCGCTGCGCGTTCGGTCGCTGCAGGCGCTCACGCAGTGCATCGTCGGTCATCTCGCCAGCGGTCGGCTCCAGGCCGGCGATACCGATCTCCATCGAGCGAAGAGCCTTCTGCAGGCTCTCCTTGAAGGTCCGACCGATCGCCATCGCCTCACCGACCGACTTCATCTGTGAGGTGAGATAATCCTCCGCCTGGGGAAACTTCTCGAACGTGAACCGTGGGATCTTCGTCACCACGTAGTCGATCGACGGCTCGAACGACGCCGGAGTCTCTCGCGTGATGTCATTCTTGATCTCGTCGAGCGTGAAACCCACCGCGAGTTTCGCCGCGATCTTCGCGATGGGAAAGCCGGTGGCCTTCGACGCGAGTGCGGAGCTCCGCGAGACACGCGGGTTCATCTCGATCACCACCATGCGACCCGTCGCGGGATCCGTCGCGAACTGGATGTTCGAACCGCCAGTCTCCACGCCGATCTCCCGGATGATCGCGATCGAGGCGTCCCGGAGAATCTGATACTCCTTGTCCGTCAGCGTCTGAATCGGCGCGACGGTGATCGAGTCTCCCGTGTGAACACCCATCGGGTCGAGGTTCTCGATGGAGCAGATGATCACGACGTTGTCGGCGTGATCGCGCATCACCTCGAGTTCGAATTCCTTCCACCCGGCGATCGACTCCTCGACCAGAACTTCGCTGTGCGGAGACAGATCCAGCCCCCAGGCCGCGAGCTCGTCGAAGCCCTCCTGATCAGAGGCAAAGCCGCCACCCATGCCGCCGAGCGTACGAGACGGGCGGACGATCACCGGAAAGCCCAACTCACGCTGCACTGCCTGTGCTTCGGCCAGGGTACGTGCGTAACCGGACTTCGGAACCTCGAGGCCGATCGCGTGCATCGCGTTCTTGAAGAGATCGCGATCCTCCGCCTTCTTGATCGCCTCGACCTTCGCGCCGATCATCTCGACACCGTACTTGTCCAGAATCCCGGCCTCGGCCACCGCCAACGCCAAGTTCAGACCGGTTTGACCACCAATCGTTGGCAAGAGCGCATCCGGGCGCTCCCGTTCGATGATCTTCTCGATGACCTCCGGAGTCATCGGCTCGACGTACGTCGCGTCCGCAAAATCCGGATCGGTCATGATCGTCGCCGGGTTCGAGTTCACCAGCACGACCCGATAGCCCTCGCTGCGCAACGCCTTGCAGGCCTGCGCGCCCGAGTAGTCGAACTCACATGCCTGCCCGATCACGATGGGACCGGAGCCGATGAGCAGAATGGTCTCGATGTCGTTGCGCCGCGGCATGCTCTCAGCCCTTCGCCCGGTCGATCATGTCGGTGAACCTTCGAAAGAGGTAGGCCGACTCCCGCGGGCCGGGCGAGGCCTCGGGGTGATACTGGACGGAGAAGAGAGGCAGCCCCTCGTGGGCCAGGCCTTCGACGGTACCGTCGTTCAGATTCACGTGACTGACCGCGCCGATGCCACGCAGCGATTCCGCGTCCACTGCGAACCCATGGTTCTGCGAGGTAATCTCGACCTTCCCGGTCGCGAGGTCCTGCACGGGATGATTCCCACCATGGTGTCCGAAGGGAAGCT
>JAJCZO010000118.1 GCA_029262355.1 Deltaproteobacteria bacterium | reverse complement strand
ACTTCACCCGGGCCTTCCGACGTTGGACGTCGGTGTCGCCGGCGCAATACCGAAGCGGTGCTCTCGCGCGGCAAGCGACGCCGGATCTGTCGGCCTGAGAAGGCGACACCCCAAAGTCAGGGGTGTTTCGCGCCGTCCATGCCCCGCAAGAAACCCTGAAAGGCCTCCGAGCCGTCCATGATCTCGCGCGCGGCTGCGCGGAGCCCGTCGACGTCCTCGGGCGGTAGGTAGAAGCTCGTCGGCAGATGTTTCATCGCCTGGCGCTTCTTGGGGTCGGCCAGCTCGTCGAAATCGACTTCGACGAAGGACACCTCGAAGTCGTCGCAGCCCTTGGTACTCGAGCGCGTGGCGGCCCAGTCCGCGCATCGATGCTTCACCAGATCTCGCGCGACTTTGTCGAGCGAGAGGCGCAGTAGGCTCAGCGAATCGAACGTGTACTCGTTGAGCGGGATCGAGGTGCTGGCCATGAGCGCGTCCCCCAGGGACAGGTCGACGTTCGACTGCCGGAAATCCACGTCCATCTCGGATTCCGCGTTGACCACGATCACCACCATCCTGCGGAGGTCGGACACGCCCATGGCCTGGGCCAGTTCCCAGGAGCCACCGGCCAGAGCCAGTCTGTTCAAGAAGGGGCGCACGCCCAGGTTGTCGGTCAGCCCTCCATCGTAGAGGTGGAGGTACGGCATCTCCTCGCTATCCATGTAGTCCTCCATCTGCTGGACGAGATGGCGGGCGCGCGAGTGGGGATCGGGGTCGCGCGTGGCGGCTAGTGCCCACGGCGGAATCGCCACCGGGCAGGACCCCGCATAGTTCTCCAGGATGACCGAGCTGAACAGGATCGGCACCGCCGAAGAAGCCGTGACGGCGCGAGAGACCGGGAAGCTGTCGTAATCCGAGCAGATGAGAGCGAACTGCGGGGGGTCGAACGTGAACTGCGCGCCCAGCGCGATCTCGGTCGCATTGATGTTCAACCGCGGCCCGCCGCCGGCGACGACGTCGCCGAGGGTCTTCTCTTCGAAGAGGATCTCGTCGTAGTACTCGGCCGCGAGGTCGCTCCGGTCGAACTGGCCGGAGCCGAGTTGGAACCAGGAGACGGGCGAGAACAACGACCAGGTCAGGTGTCCCTGCACGTCGCGGTACAGGAACTTCTCCGGGTAGTCCTGGAGGATTCGATCTCCGAACAGGCCGAAGTACGCGGCCGTGAAGCTGCCTCCGGATACGGACGAGATCATGTCGATCTCGTCGAGGAGGCGGCGTTCCTGTCCATCCCAGGTGATCGTGGAATCGGCGAGAACCTCGAGGACGCCGTAGGAGAAGGCGGCGGCGCGAGTTCCTCCACCCGAGAACGCGAGCCCGATCAGGAGGCTGTCGGAGCGACCGTCGTCGGCCGGGGGCAGGGAAGCTGTCGTTCCCGATTCGGCAGAGGGAGAGTATGGATCGTTGACCGGATAGTGCGCCGTGCAGCTCACGAGGAGTGCGCATGCGAGTGTCCATGCCAGGTGTCTCGACTGGTTCATGAGGTTCCCTCCGCCGGCAATTGGGTCACGCCGCGGTCTGGAACGTAGCGTAAACCGACCGTCTCGTCGTCCATCGGAGCCGCGAACTCGGCGTCGTCGCTCGCCATTGTGGCGCGCGATGGCAAGCTCGCGACGGGGAAAGGTGGTAGCTCGCACCTTGTGGGGACGCCAACCAAGACGGGCCCGGGCGAGGGATCTCCGTCCGCGACCGCCAGGCCAGGTTCTCGACTCGGGCGCATCGCGCGCGAGCCCCTGGTGCACTTCGCGCTCGTCGGTCTCGCTTTGTTCTGGGTCTTCTCCCTTCTGAACCCCGACGTCGGACCGCGAGATCTTCGCATCGAGCTGACCGAAGGTGACCTTCGCCAGATGACCGCCACGTGGCTCGCGCAGGGGCGCGCCGCGCCCACGCGCGAGGAGCTACGGAGCATCGTCGACCAGAGAGTGCGGGAGGAAGTCTTCTACCGCGAAGCCCTGGCGCTCGGCCTCGACGAGGAGGACACCATCGTCCGGAGGCGACTCGCGCAGAAGATGGAGTTTCTGGCCGAGGAGGCCGCCGTGGTGCCGGAACCGACGGAGGCAGAGCTACTTGCCTGGTACGGTGATCACCCGGAGGGTGTCGCTCTGCCGGGCCGCGTCACCTTCAGCCACCTGTACTTCTCGCCGGATCGGCGCGGCTCGAACGCGCGGGACGACGCGGCGCGGGCCCTCGTCGGGCTGACCCGCAACGGCGCGGGCGAACCGGAGCCACGGACCGTCGCCGACCCGTTCATGTTTCAAGATCATTACGGCGACCGTTCCCTGGAAGACGTGGCGTCGATCTTCGGCCGCTCGTTTGGGCAGGCGTTGTTCGGCGTTGCCCCTGGCGCGTGGTCCGGCCCGATCGAATCGGGCTACGGCCCGACTCCCTTCTCGGGGTGTTAAGCCGCAGGCCCTAGCCGCCGAAGAAACCTATGAGATCGTGCGTCTATATATATGGAGCGGCCGAGGCCATGGCGCTTGCCATATTTCGACGCTTGTAACCTATTGATTTTGCGCTACTTTTGAGCCTCAGTTTGACGACAGTTTGTGGACCTGAGACAAGCCACTCCGTTAGGATGGAAGACCGATGGCTGATGATCGGAAAATAGAAGGCCCAGCGCTCTTCAAGATCCCCGATCCTACCAGGATGACGGTGACGCCCAAAGACCTCAGGGGCCGTAAGGCACTGAAGAAGATTGTCACGGTGACGCCCGAAGCCCTCGCCCTCGCGCGCGCGAAGCGTAACGCCATCCAGGTCGGAGCGCGTCGTGTGACTCCCGCTGACCGCGACCGTTTCGTCCGTATCGGCCAAGCCATGTCGGAGAAGAACAGGCTCCAGATGCGGGAGCACATGGCTCTCACCCCGGCCGCGCGGTTCCGAAAGAGCTTGCGCTACTTCGAGGACTAGGTCGGGACCGTGACGACTGAGACAGGCGCAGACGGTAACTCGCTCCTGTTCGCGGCGGAACTCCTGAACCAACTCGCGATCCCGTACGCCCTGATCGGTGGGGCGGCCCGCAACGTATGGGCACCGCCGCGAGTCACCGAGGACGTGGACATGACGGCGCTCATCGAGCCTGATGAGCGCGCGTTGCTACTCGAGAAGGTTCGCGAGGCGGACTTGCCGATCCTCCTCGACTCGCCCGACCATATCCGGTTCAACAGCCCGCAGGGTATCAAGATTTGCGTTCTCATCGCGGGGACGCCCCTACAACTCGAAACCGTCAAACAAGCCGTCGAGGTTGAAGACGGAATGTTCGTCGCGCGCCGCGAGCACCTGATCGTGCTGAAGTGCATCGCGCACCGTGCAAACAAACCGGACCTCGCCGACGCCCAGGCCGTCCTCGAGTCCGCCCGGATCGCCGAGCAGGAGGTCGACGTGGCACTCATTGAGGAGTGGGTGCGCGAGTGGGACGGGCTCGTGGCGGGGACGCTCGCAGCTTGGGAAGCGGTGTACGCGGCGTTTCAGGCCAGCGGCGGGGAGTGAGGCGAAGGCCCGCCCCGAACCGCCCGGCTTACGGCTGGGTGTGGTGCTCAACCTTGCCGTCGACGCGATGATTGCGGGCGGCGTTCCTGAACCGGCGACGCCTACGTCCGGGTCGGCCTGTGGCGAAGGTCGTCGATGGGTGGCGCTGCCGGCGTACTTCTTAGCGATCAACTTCCGATACCAGCGAAGGATCGTGTCCGGCGTGACGAGGCCCGCATACTCGTGCAGCAGCTTCCGGCCGAGGAGCTTCCCCTTGGCGGCCAGACGCCGACGCTGCGCGCCGGTGAAGCGGATACGCCGACCGCCGAGCTGACGGTCGAGTTGCTCGCGCAGGACGCGGTTCTCCACCACGAGGCAATCGACGACTTCCTGCTGCCGCTTGTTCACCCATCCGGCGAGAATCAGGAGAAGGAAGTGCAGTGCGGTCGGCGGCATCGGACGGCAGGATCCCCGAGACTCGGCACTCTCGCAACATCGGCGCGCCGAGTCCTCGGCTGTATCCTCGCCGACAGGAGGTCTTCACCGCGACGAACTGCCTCGGCCACGTTTCCGGACACGACGCGGTCGGTACTCGATTGCGCCCGAGACTCTTCTGAAGTCGCTGCTGCTGATCGCGCTCTACACGGTGCGCAGCGAGCGGCAGTTCTGCGAGCGACTGCAGTACGACCTTCTGTTTCGCTTCTTCCTGGACATGGGAATCGAAGGAGATGCCTTCGATCATTCCACCTTCACCAAGAACCGAGACCGCTTGATCGATCACGAGGTGACCGAGCAATTCTTCCAGGGGGTGGTGGCGCAGGCCAAGGGGGCGCGACTGATCTCCTCGGAGCACTTCACGGTGGACGGGACGCTGATTGAGGCCTGGGCGTCTATGAAGAGCTTTCGGCCCAAGGGAGAGAAGGAAGAGGATCGCCCGCCGAAGGACGA
>JAJCZO010000117.1 GCA_029262355.1 Deltaproteobacteria bacterium | reverse complement strand
ACTTCACCCGGGCCTTCCGACGTTGGACGTCGGTGTCGCCGGCGCAATACCGAAGCGGTGCTCTCGCGCGGCAAGCGACGCCGGATCTGTCGGCCTGAGAAGGCGACACCCCAAAGTCAGGGGTGTTTCGCGCCGTCCATGTCGATGGCGCTCTGAGCGAGGATGGGATCGTCGAAGAGAGGGATCCACTCATCGATGGTTCGATTGGACGTCAGGATCGTTGACGCCCGGCGATGCCGCTCGAGGACGATCTCGTAGAAGTCACTGGACTGCTCGGCGTCGAGGCGGCGCAGCGCGAAGTCATCGACGACGAGGACGTCAGGCGCGAGCAGGCGGCGGAAGACCTTCTCCGTGGAGTGATCCCGAGAGCTTCAGGCGCTTCAGTACCGTCTTGAGCGATTGGTTGATCTCCATGGGTCGAGTTCTCCTTTCGGGGATGGTCGAAGCTTCCCACTGGACGCAGGAAGCGAGTGGGGAAGAGGACGAGTTGGCCTCCTCCGCGTGCGGTCGGTTCAGTGTCGATGCCCTTCTTGACGATGGCCTCGACACGGCCGACGTGGATGAGATCGAAGTGCAGCGCGCGCTTGCACGCGGCGTCGATGCGGCCGCGGCCGTACTTGTTGCCGAGCCGCAGGAGCTTCTGAGCCTGGCGCAGGTAAGCCCAGGGAAACGGGGCGACGAGCAGGCGTTCCAGGAATCGGCCGACGTGCGGGCCGAGGCGACGACCCTCGCCGATCATGCGGTTGGGGTCGCGCATGGCGTAGGCCGACAGCTCCTCGGGGTAGTCGTCGTAGTCAGTCGAGCGGCCGCCAGGGGGCTTGCGGGAGTGGGTCTTTATGAGCTCGCCGTCGAAGTAGATGCGCACGAGCTTGAGGTCGGCGCGCACCCACACGCGCTTTCTCAGATACTTGTTCGGGACCGAGTAGATCGACTTGTCGAATTGGATGTGGTGGTCAGGATGGACCTTGCACTTCACCCACACCGGCGGATCGAAGCGCGGTCGGTCCAGCGGCTGGAGGGCTGGCTTCTCGGTTTCGAAGCGCACCAGCGGGCGCTCACGGAGAGTGCCGTGGACGCGCATGCCCGCCTTCTCCGTGCACCAGCGGGTCGCCTCGCGCTGCACGTGGGCGACGTCGATCCACGTCTCGCCACGGAAGAAATTCTCTCGCAGGTACTGGACGTTGCGTTCGACGTGAGGTTTCCCCGTCGCCTGGCGCACCACCGCGGCGTCGATCACGAAGCCGCGGTGGCGTGAGTACTCCTCGAAGGTGCGTGCGAAGACCGGATCGTAGCGATCGACCTTGGTGACCGCGTCCTTCATATTGTCGATCACCAGCCGAGCCGCGACTCCTTCGAAGAATTCCCAGGCATCCTCGAGTCCGTCGACGAGATCGGGGATCTTCTGCGTCGTCGTCACATGCACGTACTGGTGGCGGCTGTAGACGAGCGTGACGCTCAGCGCGTGCACGACTCGTCGCTTGCCCGTCTCGGCGTCGGGCACGAGTCCGAGACGACCGAAGTCGACCTCGGCCACCTCGCCGGGCGCGACCTCCGCCATCCGCACCTTCGCCAGCCGCAGCCCGCGCCCTTCCTCGGGAAACAGCCATGTGCGGATCTGCTCGCCATGGGGGACGAGTGCTGCCTCGCTCGTGCCCTCCCGAGGCTCATCGGCGACGGGCTTCAGCCGCCGGGCCACCTCCACGGCCAGAGCCTCGTCGGGCTCCGCCTCGCCGTCCCAGCCGAGCTCGCGTGCCTTGTCGACGTAGCGCTGCACCGTCTTGCGCGTCCGGCCCGTCGCTCGTTTGATCGCGGCCTTCGATTCACCCCGGTGAAACCGGCGTAAGACCTCCAGAATTTCCCACATGTCCACCTCGCGGTACGCCATGGCTGCGCCTCCTCGGCGCTGACCATGGCTGGAGATGGTCTCGGATGCGGACCGGGGGCCTCACGCGGCCGCCCAGGGTGGGTCATGCTCGTGAGAATTCCCTCAGTCCACCTGGGTCATGCTCGTGAGAATTCTGCCCGCTGGGTGGGTCATCCTCATGGGAAATGACAGGTGCTGGTGGATGCTCTCGGGCACGGGTGGAGTGGTAGCAGAGCTTAGCCGCGCTGGGGCCTCGGAGCTCGGCCCTCGCCGTTACTGCGAAGTGCCAGTTCTGCTCTGTCGCAATGCGCCGAGGCGGCGGGCTGTAGCCGACATGAGCGGCCCATTCCGGCCGCGCGCTCCCCATTCTGAACCGGCGTCTTCAGTTTAGGGAACTCATTGCCCGGCGCGTGATCGCGTCCTAGAACCGTCGCATGAGTCGCAACGGCGCACCGCTCGCAAAGGCGATCGCCGTCGGCGTGGCCCGTTGGTCGAGCGCTTTGGCCTCGACCTCGAAGCTCGTCTGCGCCTCGCGTCGTCCCCCTTACCGTCTGTGTCGGGTGGGAGCACGGGCGCCGGCCGACGTAGTGGTGCCGCTCTGGGCCGGCGAGACGCTTCGGTTCACGCTCGAGGTCGGCTGACCTCCACGTGCGGTCCGGAACTTCGGGGTGCGGCGGCGCTCGGTGACGATCGACCGGTGCTGCGCTATTCATGGCCATATGAGTGAGACCATGATCCTTCACCACTATGAGATGTCCCCGTATGCAGAGAAGATTCGACTCATGCTTGGACACAAGGGTGTGCCCTGGCAGTCGGTCCTGTCCCCCGCGCAGCCGCCTCGTCCGAACGTGGACCCCCTGAGTGGCGGCTACCGGCGCATTCCGATCGCCCAGATTGGCGCCGACGTCTTCTGCGACACCTTCGTGATCGCCCAGGAAGTGGCCCGCATAGCCGACGCGCCAGAACTCGACCCGGAGAACGTGAACGAGGCCGACGCCGCGCTCATCGCAACGGCCGAGGGCGAGGTCTTCTTCGCGGCGATCGGCGCCGTGTCGCCGATGACCTTGATCGGGACGATGTTGCGGACATTCGGGGTTCTCGGAACGATCAAGTTCGCGATGGATCGGGCTCGCATGATGCAAGGCGCGACCGTCAAGGCGCCCACGGGCGCCGAGGCGGAGAAAGCGGTCCGGTCCTTCCTGGAGGATCTCGACGCCAAGCTGGCCGGCCATGACTTCCTTGGCGGAACGGTGCCAACCCTCGTGGACTTCTCGTCATTCCACCCGCTCTGGCTGAAGGAAACGACCAGCGGAACGCCCCTCGACCCGATGTACGGCAACGTCACACGTTGGTACGAGCGAGTCGGCTCGATTGGGCACGGTTCGCGCGAAGAGGAGGCGCCTGCGTCTGCGTTCGAAGCCGCCCGCTCTGCGGATCCGCGCCCGCTTCCGGCGGCGAGCGGAGAGCCGGACTCGCGGATTGGCACGGAGGTGTCCGTCGCCCCCTCGGATTACGGCACGGTGCCGGTCTCCGGAACGCTGCTCGCGCTGTCCGACACCCGCTGCATCGTCGAACGCAAGACGGAGTCGTTGGGGACGGTGCACGTCCACTTTCCGCGAAGAGGCTTTGCGATCACACCGCCCTCCTAGGCGTGGTGGCGCCGGACGACTCTCTTCAATGGAGCGTCGTGTTGGGTTGGCGGTAGGAGCGATGGTGCGCCCAGGCCCTGCTGGTCGGAAGGGAGTCGGGGATGCGATGACTCGATGAAATTTCGTACGTCGTCCAGCGGAACCCATCACCCTCGTGTGTCATGAGTTTTCGCGGACTACGGCCGTCGTACGGCTTCGCTTCGAAGGCGTTCGTGCGCCGGAGTCCGAGCTTGCTCCGATAAGCCTCGCTGTCGCGCGCATACGAGATGGCGATGAGAAGGGTCATTGTGTTCTCCGCTCGTGCTGCGGCCAAAGTTTGTGTCAAAAAAGGACTTGCGGTAGGGGGGTCGAATCCGCTCCTCTGAGGGGTGCGCCACACGTACCCCGGCACTTGCGTCGCCGCTGACCTAGGGAACCCTATGCCTCTTGCTTCATCCGTCCGCCGGGGCGCGCCTACGCTCGCCGTCCTCGTCTTCCTGGCCTTCCCGGGCATCGCGTTCGCCGGCCTGGCGAACTCGGCCTGGCCGATGTTCCAGCACGACGCCCAGCACACGGGCCGCACCGACGTGAATGGCCCGCAGGGGCCCACGCCGGTGATCGCCTGGGAGTTCAAGGCGAAGTCGGGGCACAAGTCGTCTCCGGTCGTCGGCGAGGACGGGACCCTCTACGTGCCCAACGGCAAGTTCCTCCTCGTCGCCGTGGACCCGGACACTGCTCTTCCGATCTGGAACGTCGATCTCATCGGCGCGATCGGCAAGGGCAAGGTCGGGTTGCCCGATCGCTCGCAGCCGGCCGTCAGCGACACCGGGACGATCTATCAGGGCGCCCGGGACAACAACCTCTGGGCGACCCTTCCGAACGGGCAGGTCGACTGGTTCTTCCACGTTCCGTTCGACGGCGACGTCACGATGTCCCCTACGATCGCCCAGGACGGGACGATCTACATGGGCTCCGAGGCGCTCAGCAAGGGCTGGTTCTACGCCATGAACCCCGACGGGACGACGAAGTGGGCCGACAGCGCCTACATCGAAGACGGCCGCTTCACGACGGGGGGCAGCCTGAAGAACGTGTCTGCCGCGCTGAACACCACCGAGACACGGGTCTTCGCATCGAACAAGATCGATGCGATAGCGATCGATGCGGCCAACGGCGACGAGATCTGGCGGTGCGAGATTGCCGACAAGGGGCCGGGAAGCCGCCAGCCGAACTTCTCGCCGGTCGTCTACAACGACGGCGTCTCGGACCAGATCGTCCTCTTCAACTCGAAGGACGGGCTCTGGGCCTTCGATCCGAACGCGGGGCCCGGGTTCGACTGCACTCCGCTGTGGCAGTTCGTGCCACCGAACCCGGTCGACAAGTCCAAGAAGGAGGAGATCTTGTCGGCCGCCGCGCTCGGGGCGGACGGCACGATCTACGTCGGCGCGTCGAAGGGCAAGAAGTCGAGCACGCTCTACGCGCTCGACCCGGCTGACGGTTCGATCATCTGGAAGCACGAGCACATCGACCGAGGCACCTACAACAACAGCCAGGCCGCCGTGGGTGCCGATGGGACCGTGTACGTCTCGCACGGGAAGTTCGTCCACGCGTTCGACGGCGCGGGCGACGGAGGCGGCGGCAGCGTCGTCAAGTTCCAGATCCCGATCAAGGGCAAGATGAAGACCGGCCCGATCATCGGCGCCCCGGGTGTGCTCTACGTTCCGGCCGGCAAGCGGATCTACAAGGTCACCGATTGACCCGCCGTCCCCACGGGCAGCGCGCCGTGGGGGCGGTCATTGTGGAGCCCCGCCGGAATTGAACCGGCGGTCTGCTGACTACGAATCGTGGGCCGGTGTGCCGCTGAGTTGGCTGGATGTGGTCGTACGAATGCGAGGGGCTAACGGAACTCCACCCCCTTGAACTTGCCCGAGTTCCGCCACTTCTTCAGGTACTTGAAGAAGGCGACGGGCCCGCGCGGGTGGCCCATGACCTGGCCGAGCAGGCCGCCTCCCTGGCCCTCGTTGTTGTAGTAGCCGGGGGTGCACTTCGAGAGCATGTTGGTCATGCGCGCGCGTGTGCCGCCGCCGCGGCCCAACAGCTTGAGCCAGGCGTCCTCCTGTCTGTTCTCAGAACCTGTCCACGCGGGGCTCACACGGCTTTCGGTGCGCCCCGACCGCCAACGGGCTTGTCGCACGATCCGTGATCGAGCAGGATCTGCGTCGAGATGGCCTCGCTCCTACCCTTGTGCGTTCTCGAATCCCATCCGCGACCCGATCACGCAGCCTCCACCCACGTGTACCGATGCTGGAGGCCACCGACACGTGGCAGGGCGATCACCTGTGCCGTCGAGGAGAGCCGTGGCTCCGCTGGTCGCCCCGAGGGAGCGTCTCGCGTGCGCGTATGAACGCGGTCGGCGTTGTAGTAGCCCACGTAGGAAGTGAGAAGTCGCTTCAGGTGTCGCTCGTCCAGAACGATGACATGATCGCGTAGCTCGCGACGGCACGTCCCGATCCATCGCTCCGAGGAGGCATTCTGCCACGGGCACCGGTGGGCCGTGTGGATCGGCTCACTGTCGAGAGCCTGGATCGCCGCATCGACGGGAGCGCCAAAGATCGTGTCTCGGTCATGGATGACGTAGCGCGGTGCCGATTCGTCCGGGGAGGATTCGCGGAGCTGTTGGATGACCCACGCAGACGTCGGGTTCTTCGTGACGTTGAAGTGGACGATGCGACGGGAGCCGTGGTCGATGAGGAACCAGACGTAGAGAAGCTCGAAGCGGGCCGTCGGCACTAGGAAGTCCATCGCCCCGATCACGTCTCGGTGGTTCCGCGGGAAGGTCCGCCAGGACTGCCGCCGGTGCGGGTCGGGCGGCCGCTTGGGCAGGTATCGCGACACCGTGGCCAGGCCGACGCAGATGTCGAGCTTCTCGAGCTCGGCATGGATCCGACGAGCACCCCAGCCGTTCTCTTGGGCCATGCGCCGGATGAGGTCGCGAACCTCCGTGGGGATTCTCGGCCGACCCGGCCCTGGTCGAGAGATTCGCCGCCAGTAGAGCCCGAATCCTGCGCGGTGCCAGCGAATGACGGTCTCCGGGTTTACGGCCACGAGGGTCTCCGCCCATCGGCTCGACCACCGACGCATCGCAACCCAGAAGGCTCGATCGATGGGCCGGAGGCGAGGCCGGGGTCGGGTCCGGTGATAGATGGCGAGCTGTTGTTGGAGGGCGAGTTGGAGGATGACCTGTTCGTGCTTGCTGCGGAAGAGCGCTCGGAGGAAGTGGGGGATCAGTTTTAGGTAGGGCAGGACCGAGGCCATCGCGAGACAGATCCTGCTCGATCACGGATCCCCCGACAAGCCTGTCGTCAGTCCCTGCCGCACCGAAAGTTGAGTGATTCCGACGTGGACGAGTTCTGAGAACAGACACGGGTCTTGGTGGGCTTGCCCGGCCGGCTCGGCAGCGCGCGCGACGGCGGCCTCGCGGCCGTTCGCATGGCCGGCGAAGACGCCCGTGTAGATGATGAGGTTGATGGAACCGAGTGCGGCGTCAGCCCCGGTCCGCCACGAAGAGATAGCGGTTCAGGCTGAAAAAATAGCGACCTTGGCGACCGAGATCCTGAAGCTCGGCAAGCCAGCCCTGGGCGTCCTCTTGCGTCGCGTCCCGCCGTCCGCCGGAGAACCCCGCGATGAACATCGTCAGGTGAAAGCTGAAGGCGTTCGGCTGATATTCGGGATTGAACATTGGGATTGCCGACCGCTGCCGCAAACGGAAACCCGCCTCCCGCAACGCCGGTCCCAGAAAGCGGGGAAGGTCCCGGTGGACGAAGTGCTCGTCCCAAGCATCGAGGATGCGCGCGAGGCGGGGCTCGTCGTCCGTGTGAACCACGAGCGAGCCGTAATCCGTATCCAGGATCGCAACGCGGCCACCCGGGCGGAGCACCCGACGAATCTCGGCGAGCGCGCCGGGTATGTCGGCCACGTACTCGTAGACCTGCGTGCTCACCACCGCATCGAACGCCGCGTCCTCGTAGGGCAGCTTCATCGCATCACCCTGATCGAAGGAGACCCAGGCCTGGTCGGCGCAACGCCTTCGTGCCATCCCGAGCATCGCGTCGGATAGATCGAGGCCGCAGCCCCGGCCGCCCTCCCCCACAGACCCGGCGAGATCGCGAACGAGGAGCCCGGGGCCGCAACCGATGTCCAGCACGTGCTGGCCCGGCTCGAGGCCGAGCGAACGCAAGACCGCGCAGCGCTGCTCGACGACGTCGGTCGTCAGGTAGGCGGCCTCAAGCACGCGGGCCGCCGCTTCATCGAACTCGATAGTAGACGACATCGTGGAGGCACCTTCGCGCGCTACGAGCAGACCGTCAACACGCCCCCGGCCTCCCAGAGCGCACTACCGCGCAGCCACGATCAGGCGATAGCCGAAGTCCACTTCGTCTTGGCCGAGCAGAGCCGCGTGGTGCTCGTGCCACGCACCTGACGCCAGATCCTCCTCCAGTTTTCGGACACCCGGCTCGACGTCCTCGGGTGCCAAATGCGCGAGCGTGGAGATGCTAGCGCGCACGGCAGGGTCAGGTAGCGCTCTGGCCGACGCCAATACGCCGCCTGGAAACTCCATCGGGAACCAACGTATGGAAGTGCAGGTTGACGTCGAGCGCCGAGCCGCATCTCTGGATGGCGGTGACAGTTCCGCTGCGGGGATTGGGGATGCCGCGCGCCTTTGCGCGGCGGCGAAGCATGCCGAGCAGGGCACGATTGAAGACGGCGAGGATGGCCCGGCACAGGCCGTGAACCCGGTGACGTTGCTTGCTCGCCCGAGGTCGAAGACCGTTCGAAGCACACCCGCTCCGTACTGGCAGACGAGGCATGTCGGTGAGACCAGTGAAACGACCCGGACGGAGTTGCTCGCGGCGTTGAACCGCTCGCGCAGGATTCCCACGTCCACGGACCGCATCTCTTCTACTCGAGGCATCTCACGCTAGCGTCTGGTCGAGCCCCGCGGCCCGGAGCGCGGTTTCGTCCGGCCCGCGACCGGCACCGCAATCCGCGAGTGTTCCGTCGATTGCGACGGCCGGGACCGAACGAACGCCGAGCGTCCTTGCCCGCGTCGCCACCGCGTCATCGTGCATGTCGAGTATCGACACGTCGCACGAGGGACATGCGAGTCTGTTGACGAGATCGACGGTCTCGTCGCAGACAGCACATCCCGCCGAGAAGACTTCTACTGTTCTCTTGGTACCCATGACGACCTCCGTCGAAGCGCGCTCTTCGCTTTCAAGCCTCACTTGCCTGGCACCGACCGATGCGTAGCTTCTTCCGCGCATGCAGCCCCGCCACCTCGAAACACAGGAGCGGAGTAGCCCGGCTGCCAACCGCGTTTTACGGGACGCTGCCAAGACAGCTTTGCATAGCGCTAAGCGGAGGAGCGTCCGGTCCGCGACCCCGCACGACGTTTACGGGAGCGCTTCGTCCCCATCGTCGAATCCCGCTCTGGCACCTTCCTTGCGTACCTCGCTCGAACCCAGAGACCGGGGCCAACCGTCGGAAGACGAGGCGCCTACTACTTCGAAGCCCGACTGCGCAGACGACCCTGAGGCGATCCGCGCCTGTCGATCCACCGACTCCGGAACAGAGCGAAAACGGCGGCCCACGCGCCCCAGAAGGAGGGAACGCAATGATCCTGTTCAGAAACGCCAGAGTGCACATGCCGCTGATCCTGATCCTGCTGCTTGGCTCCATGCCGACGGCCGCGGCAGGTCGACCCGGCCCCGTGCTCCAAGATCCGAACGAGGCGGCGGCGACTTCGGCCGCGAGCGAGGAGATGCTGGACCGGCCTCTCGCGGCCAACGACGTATGGAGACAGACCAAGCGGAAGGACTTCAGCCGCGTGGGCTCGCGCAAGCCCTACGCAAAGATCTACAACGACACACGGAAGAAGGTGATGAAGCGCCTCGCGGATTCGAGGCGTGCCAAGAAGAACGGAAAAGGAGGGAAGGCCGACCGGCTGGCCGACGAGGCTCGAGACATTCTGAAGAAGGGCGCACGGCAGTTCATCGGCCCGGACTCCCCCAAAAAGCCTTGTGGTGCCTACCGGGACAGCCTGCTGCGATTCCGGGGGCTGCTCGGGAAGGCGAGAGCAGCGCTCGAGAAGAAGTTTCGCACGCGAATCCAGTCGCTCGACGAAGGTCCGTGCACCCATGACCTGACGGGCACATGGTCCGTGAGTCCGATCTCCGGAACGCAGACGTGTAAATCCAGGGGCGGGCGAAGCTGGACGGAGGACGAGGGCAGTCCCGAAGAGTACCAGTTCGAGTTGCTCAGGGTCGGCCCCCTTCTATTCGGGAGCTATCCGGAGCTACCCCGCGCGGCAGGCGTCTCCGGAGAGTACTTTTCAGATGGCCGCGGGGAGTACACCTTCTTCTTCGAGTCGGAAAACGGCCCCCTCTCAAGGTCTCGTTCGGCGGATTGCCTCATCTTCCACGACTCGAAGGCGCAAGACACCGTCTTCGGCGACGAGTTCTGCCAGGGGGTCCGGTGTGAACCTGTCTCTTGCTTCGAGACCGAGACCATCGTGGGAAAGACGAAGCCCTGTGTGTTGAATCCGACCGGGGGGAAGTGTGCCAGCGTCATGGAGTCGTGGAAGATCACCGTCAGCTACCGGGAGTTCCCCGACCCCGCCTCGTCCGAGAGCGTTCTGGTGGTCACCACATGTACCGGTTCAGCCGAGTCCTTTGCGCTTCAGTGGGTCCCGGAGTAGCCCTCCGCCGGCGATCCCTCAGCTGATCCGCGGCCCCGACGACATCCAACGATCACGCCCGTGATAGTCCAGCGGCTTCTTCCCCGGGTGACGATCGCAAAAGCGCAGGAACCGAACTCGCCACCGCCGGAAGTCGTCGTCGGCGGTGGCGAGCCGGTGCCCGCGGTTTCCATTCAAAGCCCGCTCGACGGCCCAGACGTTGCGCTCGGACAGGCGCCAGTCGCAGCGCTGCAGATCGCGCAGATCATAGACGCCGTAGCCGACGATGCGCCCGGCCCAGTCGATGAACGGCGGCACGTAGCTTCGCACCAGCGACTCGAGCGTGCGAAAGACGGGCTGGCGGTAGGCGAGATGAACGGCCTATTTCCCCAGGTCGCCGAGTAGCGGCCACCGCGAAGCCTCGAGCCAGGTCCGGTTTTCGCGCCCAAGCGGCCGCGGCGAAGCCGCAGGGCGGCGCGGATGAAGGGCTGAGCGTCGGCGCAGGGCCGGCCAGCGCAAGATTCTGGCAGCCACGGGCGTACGGGTGTGACGGCGTGCGGGGCAGAGCGCGCTCAGGCGGGGAATGGCTCGAAGAAATCCTCGGTGGCCCCCGGCGGAGCCCGGGCGGGGAGAGGGCGCGGCACGGTAGTGGGAAGGCCGAGGTGGGTGAGAATCCGTCGGATCGCCTCGGGCCTTTCGATCGTGGCAATGAACCGTAGCCTGCCCGGGCAGCGTGGGCAGCGTTGAACGTCGCACTCGAACGCCCGCTGCATCAGGTCCGCCCACCGATGATGGTGACGCATGGGCGGCGCGGCGCCCTGGCTTTCGGGCGGGGTTGGGGTTTCGTGCGTGGGGGACCGCGTGGCGTCGCCCGGCGCTCGGCCGTCGGGAGCTGCGGACTCGACGGCTCCCCGCCGAGTTCGAGCGGCCCCGCAATGTGTTAGACCTAGCCCGTGGTCTGGCTCATCCTACTCTTCGTCGGGCTGCCCGCCGTCGAGCTGGCCCTCCTGATCGAGCTCGGAAGCCGGCTCGGCACGCCGGCAACCATCGCGCTCATCATCCTGACCGGCATGGTTGGCGCGAGCCTGGCGCGTTGGCAGGGGCTCGGGGTGATCGGTCGCATGCAGTCGGAGCTGGCGAAGGGCGAACTGCCGGCCGGATCGCTGGTCGACGGGGTCATCATCCTACTCGCCAGCGCACTCCTCGTGACGCCCGGGGTCCTCACCGACGTCTTCGGATTCCTCTGCCTCGTGCCCGCATTTCGGAGTATCCTCAAGGAGATCGCCCAGCGTCGCTTCGAGAGGATGGTCGAGGAGCAGCGGATCCACGTCTCGATGCACTTCGAGGATGTGGGGAGCACCGGGCCTAGGCCGCCCGTCTACGACATCACACCGGAGCCCGACGAGCAGCCGTCTACCACGCCGCGGCGGCGCGACTAGGCGCGGCGTGACCTTTATTGCGATGCGCTGCGGGGTCGCGAAGCGATGTGATTCCTCGCCGGTTGCGTATCGTCCGAAGGGCGCCATGCCGGCTGCGATGGTTCCGAGTGACGCTGAGGCGGGGAGAGTTCGGCTGCGTTGTCTTCCGATGCATGGAGTTCGGAAGTCGCAGCGAGAGCCCGCTTCCCCCCGACGCGGTTTGCGGCGGGCTTCACCGTCCTGGAGCGCCGTCACGGACTCGAGGAAACTCGATCGCGAGCGTCGCTCGGCCGGCCCGATTCACGGGGTGTGGAAGAGGTTCAAAAAAGTTGGCACGCCATAGGCACACAAGACCGGTTCACGGTGCGCCGACCGTCAAGGTTGATCTTCGTAAGTCAACGAAAGAACTACACTTCCAAAGAGCCACCCGCCGGAATTGAACCGGCGACCTACTGATTACGAATTATTCGCTGGGGGGACCCACCAGGACCCATCCGGGTCTAAGAGGAGGTGAACACGGCGGTCTTGGCGAATTGTAGGTCTTCGTGGATCCTCTTGGGGCCGGGTGGGGTGGTAGCACCGTGGTAGCAGCGCGGAGGCCACAGTCCGACGTTCTCCCCGACGGTAGTTTCCGATGCGGAAGCGGTCAGAAGGGAATCTCAAGTTAGCGGGGTGCCCACCCACCGCTCGACCTGCTGCACCCCGTTCTCCACCTTGGCGTTGTCCCGAGGCTTCCGTGCTCAGGCCGGGATGATCGCCGTACCGTAGTACCGGGCCATCTCGGCCTAGGTCGGGTGCAGCTCCGGCTCGAAGAAGTCCGCCTTCGTCACGGCCGTCTTCGGGTTGTCCGGGCCGGTGATCGCCGCGACGCCCTCATGTACTCGTGGGCGTGCACGTGGCCCGCGACCCAGTGGCGCAGCTCTTGGGTCGCGAAGACCTCGGCGTATGTGAAGTTCGACGCCCCGAGCGTCGCGACGAAGACCTGCTCTTCGGTCTCCTCACCCGTGGCTGGGTCGGTGATCGTCATCGTCATCCCAGCCCAGTCGGCGAAGAGCTCCTCTCCCGCCCGGTGTTCCTGGCGCATCGCCACGTCGAGCTGCCGCGCCACCCCCGGTACAGGTCGCAGAAGCGTGAGTACCCGTAGCCGGCGTCGGGGTGCTCGGGCCGGTACTCCTGCCACAGCAGCTCCACCGTCACGCCCTTGCGCCGCACCGCCCGGTACAGCCGATCGAAGTCCGGCACCGGGCGGGCGGTCCGGCCTCCCGGCGGCGGATACAGCTTCGCCTCCAGTTCGCCGTCGTCCAGGCCCTCGGGCAGGGGCCAGCCCCGACGCTCGCTCCTCGGGCCACTTCACCAGGGAGCGTTCCTCGCCCCACCGCAGTCTCATGATTTCTCTGGTTCTTCGCATGGATAGCCGTGCCGCTGGCAGCCGCCTCCTCTTTGAAGGAGGCCGGCCTACCTGTGGCCATCCAGCGTCGCGACGCCCCGTCTCGGCCCGTCAGGGGTGTGCGTCTTCGTTCGGGATCGGCGTGCGCCTTCCTTCGGAATGGGTGTGCGCGATATCGGAACAGGTGTGCGCCTTCGATCGGAATGGGTGCGGGCCTTCCGCCGGAGTCTGCACGCCGGCGTCCATGCAGTCCTTGGCAACTCGATGCCACGCTGCGCGCGGTCTCTCGTTGGCCGCTTGCGCCTGAGCGGGCCGAGTGGTGAAGATGACGGGTGCTCGTCGATGGCTCTGGACGGCTGCAGGGGGATAGTCCGTGATTGTCGTCTCCGCCGGCCTGGAGAAGTCGGGGACGGCTTGGTTCTTCAATCTCACGAACGACGTCCTCCAGCTAGGTGGCGGGTCGGATGCGCGTGAGATTCGCGGACGCTACCGCCTGGAGTCATTGTTGAACTCCAACTGCAACATTGGTCCGATGACTCCGCGCAACTTCGCGCGCCTTTGGGCGCCGGTCATTGCGAGAGAGACCTTCGCAGTCAAGACGCACTACGCGCCAGGTCACGTCGTGCGCGTCTTATCGGCAGTGGGACTCGTGAGGGCATGCTTCATCTTTCGCGACCCTCGAGACATCGTCGTCTCGATTCTAGATCACGGGGAGGCGCTCCGGCGAGAGGGCAAATCCGAGGTCGAGTTTTTCCATATACACACCGCCCAACAAGCCGCCCATTTCGTCGCGTCGCGAATGGGGGTGTGGGATGGATGGACGAGACTGCCGGGCCGATTCGTGATGCGCTACGAGGGCTTGGTGGGTGATCCGCTCCGCTCGGCGAGATCACTTGCCGAGTTCCTCGGCGTACCCGCGTCGGATCACGACTTGCAGGACATCCTGGCTTGCTACGCTGGTGGTCGCGCCAGAGTCGATGAGAGTCTGCACTTCAATGTTGGAGTTGTTGGTCGCTACCGCGAGGCCCTGGGCTCGTCGGATCGAGCATGGTGTGAGGACTTTCTCGCACCTCTCGTCAGAAGGATGGGGTATCGGTGAAGATGGGTGGTTTTCGCGACGGGGGCGGCCCCGGAATGACGCTCCGCCGCTGGGCCGCGAAGCTCCGGCGCGTTCGTGTCCCTGGGCCTTGGGGATATCTGCATGTGCCGAAGGCCGCAGGGACGGCCTTGACGTCCGGCCTCGTGCGTCACTTCGGTGAGGGGAGCCTTGGTTCGGCTCGGTTCGATCGATCCCTGTTTGGCGCGTTCGATGGCTTCGACGACCTCGCGCCCGAAGTGCGGGCTACGATAGCCGTCTCGGCCGACGAGGTCCGAGCGATGTCGAGCGCTCGCCTTGTGGCCGGTCACTTCTACCTGTCCAGCCTCGAACTTGTGACGTCAGCCGATCGGATCCTGACAGCCCTACGCGAACCTCGCTGCCGCCTCCTCTCACAGTACGATTATTGGCGGCAGCAGACGCCGGACGAGCTCCGTCATTGGCAGCCGTATGACTTCCCTGAATCTGCCAGGGCTCCCCTTGCCGCGTTTCTCGCGAATCGGAAGATTGCGGCGTCGAGCGACAACGTGCTTTGTCGGATGCTGCTCGGGCCTGATCGGCGGCTTCCGCTCGACGATTTCATATCGCCGGACGAACATGAGGAGCTGGCTCTGGCGGCGATCGCTCGGCTCCAATCTCTTAAGCTCGTTGCGATTGTGGAGCGCGGTTCGGAAGCGACTGCTGACATTGGACGCGCGATCGGAGCACGCATCCAGGTTGGGAGAGAGAACGTCGCTCCTCTTGCCCGAGGACCATCGTCTCGTTGCCAGGATCCCGCGCCGACGGTTTCGTCGCTGCTGGAGGCCAGGACCGGCGTTGATGCGCGGATATATCTCGACTTTGCAGCCCGTGCCTGCGGCGATCATCGAGACGCCCAAGCCGCCGCCGACGAAGCCTTTCGTATCCGCTGGGCGTCGGCGGTGTGGGGCCCTGGCGCCCAGTCTTAGCCCCGATCCGACAACGAGCTCCGAGCGAAAACGCGGCAGGGTGCGTCAGCCGCGGCCGCATGGAGGTCACGGCAAGAGGCCGCGCAGTTCACCCTACGTGAGAATTGGCGGGATCGAGCGCGGCCGCGGATCGCGCGAGCCGAAGGCGGTTTGCGCGAGAGGTTATTGTCGGATTGGGGCTAGCTGCTCGCCGCGCTTGTACTCTGCGGACGGCTACGGCGCGGCAGGTCCCTTGAAGTATCCCGTGGCGTCCAGGACGATGTGGCTCGTCTCGCCCGCTGGAGTTGTCGCGATGTAGACGTTTAGATCGGGAGCCGATGTCCCAAGCGGCACAACGCCGCCGTTCCCTTTTACGTCGTTCGCCTGGAAGTTTAGCGCCGAGACCTCGGGCAGCGAACTGCCTTCTGGGTACAAGGTCAGAAAACCTCGGCTGGCTGGGCGCACGACGGTGATGTTGTAGGAGAGGGCCGTCGCGTCGCTGGGAATGTTACAGTTGGTCTTGACAGTGATTTGCCGCCCGGGAAGCTCTTGGCCAGTCAGGGGCGTGGCGGGGCCGTCGGTGCGGCTGTCGTAGATACGGCACGGATTGACCGGGTAGTACTGCGACGCGGTCTGCGCGATGGCAACCGTACCGAAAGCACCGAGAGCGGCAAATGCGGCGAGGGCCCAGCACGTGAGTCGGATCAGTGGTGGCTGCATGTTCGTCCTTATTCTTCCGGGGGGCAATCTAGGCACCCGTTGACATCGATCACGAGATCAGGTGCCCCCGTTGGCCTGTAGATACCGGATGTTCTCGGTCTGATTCGACGAGAGCTTGAGGAATGGCTAGTTGTTTTGGCGACTCGGAGCAGGGAACTGCGGGGGGCAGGCGGAGGAGGTATATCGCGTCGATACTCCAGCAACGCTCGTGCCGAACACCACCCCGAATTACGGGAGCCTTGGTTGCGGATTGGCTTGCAGAACTGCAAGGTGCTGCGTCCGTGAGACACGGACTCCATAGCGCATGCCTGACGCGTTGTCGACGCTCGGCAACAGAGTGTCATTTGCTGAACGAACATCAAACGCCATTCGAGAGGCGGCGTTGGCCGACGTTGATCGGGTAGCGGCATCGGGTCCGGTCCTATTCGCCGACCGGCCCGAGTGTCTCCTCGAGATCGCTTGAGGCGGGGAGCCTCGGAGGCCTATTCGATGCGCCGAGGTGCCGTCGGCCGTCCGGGGCCCTGACGGGGCGTCTCGGGCGCGAATGGTCAGGGACCTCTCTCGGGTCCCGGCGGGCGCGAACGGGACGGACGTATCGCCGAAGTCAATTGGGTGGTGGTCACCAGGCGCGAAGCCCACGGAGCTGCCCGGGCCCACCGGGCGTAAGGCTCGACTACGACGGCGCATCGCGCGGACAGACAAGCCCCCTCCTCTGGGCGGCGACTTCTCGCCGTGCATAGAGCCTCAGAACCCCACGGACAACCTGCCTCCTGCTTCGACAACGGTGCCAGGTCCGAGCTCTACACGGTCCGTCGCCGCCAAATGCACGCATCCCTTCGGCCCGACCGTGAAGTTGTTGGTGCCGTCGCTACCCGTGGTGAGAACGCCTTCGACGCCTGGCGCGCCTCTCGCTCGGTGATACCTCACCTCTTCGTTCACGCCGATGCCGATCTGGTCGCCAGAAAGCGTCTGGGTGGTGGCCTCTACTAGTGGCCCACCCTTGTTGCAGAGGTTCGTGGCGAACCAGTAGTTGACGCAAGCGTTCGGGTCGATGCCATTTGTTCCGCAGGGCGCCTCAGTGCCGGCCACGTCTGTGACCTGCACGCTGGCACTCGGGCCTATCGAGCAGCTAACCTCCGTATCACTGGGATCCAGTCGCAAGAACCGGTTGTTGGTCGAGGCTCCAGTTGCCGCGATGTCGTGCTCATCCGCCCTGCTGGCGCTAGAGTCGAGGATCTGGTTGCACGTCGAGTGCTTCAGCGGATCGGCTGGCTGCTCCGCATTCTGGTACTCCAGGAGCGTATAAGGGACGCTGTCGCCTCTGGGGTCGACATCCATGGACTTGACGAAGTTGTGCGACGAACCGTTGAACCGCAATGTGACGAGCGAACCGTTGTCATCGTCGAGCTCGTTGTCGATTAGCACATTGTGGCTCGACTCGTTGCGAAGCTCTATTGTGTCGTTCAACAGCTCGTTGCCCTCGATCCAGTTTCTCGTAGAGTGTTCGTCAAGGAAAATTCCAGCCGTGCCGTTGTTCGCGACGTTGTTGTCGATCATCGCATTGTTGGTGATTCGGTTATTGTCCGAGCAGAGTATGTAGATCCCCTCCTCGCCGTTGCCGGTAGCGGTGTTGCTATCGATGATATTCTGACCTGCGTCGCCTTCGTCTGGGTCTGGGCCGTTGAGGTTTAGGCAGCCCAGGCTGTCGTCCTTTCCGCTCATATGAATACCTTCGTCGCCGTTGTTGACTACAGTATTCCCGCGAATGACGATCCTCCTCGACCCCTTCCTGAGGTCGATTCCATAGCCCTCGTCGCAACCCGGACCTCCCGTGCAGAGACTCGGCTGATTTGGATTGTTGGAAGCGACGTTCCCTTCGAGGAGTACCTCCTCATCGCTGCCTCCGAGGATGCCTTCTAGCTGGATGCCCTTCAGATTCTGCTCTGCGGTATTGTTCGTGACCTGGAGCGTGACCTGTTGCTCTGGATCTCCCGTAACCAGGATTCCGTAGGTGGCGTTGCCGCTAACGGTGTTTGCGTCGATCGTACCAGCACTCCGGGCAAACTTAATACCCCCCTGGTCCGATTCGCTAGAATCGCCATTGTTGTTGGCGGTGCTACCCGTGACGGTGATAGCCGTGGAGTCGCTTGCGCGGATCCCCCAGTTGACGTTGTTAGAGCTGACGTTGTTCGTCAGGATGGCTCCGTCGACTCTGTCCAGGCGAATCCCTTTGTCAAATGTCAGCTCTGTGGGCCCTGTTTCGGGAAGATCAGAGATATTGCAATTCCGAATCTCGACGTTCGAGACCCGATTTGATCCACTTCTTCTCACGTAAATGGCACGAGTGTTGGGTTGCGCCGCACCGGTGATGTGGTGGCCGTCGCAGTCAACTGTAACATTGTCGTCGCGAACTTTGATGCACTCCGTGAGTCCAGCCGGGAGGGCTAGGTCGGACGTGACTATAATAAGCTGGCCGTCTTCGTCCGACTCAGTGCAGCTCGAGACCGCTTTGCACTGCTGAGGCGTAGATCCCGCCGGGCATGTCGCGCCCTCGACGGCCGACGCGCCGAGGCCTCCCAGGAGAGCGAAACACGAAGCTATCGTCGCACGCCGAAGCCGCTTCTTCATTGACATGTTCTTCTGCATTTTCGGCCTTTCCCTGCTACCTCTCTCAAGGGGATCGTCCGCTCGCTGATGATGTGGCTGAGGCGGCGGTTCAGTTGATTCTCTTCTGTGACGTTGTTCGTGACTAGGTTCTTCCTGCTCGACGGGGCGGTAGGCTGAAGCTCGGAGTCGACCTGAGCTAGTTGAATCCTTCGCGACGACGGAGTCGCTGTCTCTCGGGCGATCGTCCGGGCCAGAGCGCATCCGCCTCGAACGTCTAGTTAAAGTACCCTGTCACGTCGAGTATCACGTGGCTTGTTTCACCTGCGGGCGATGTCGCGAGATAGATGTTCAGGTCGTCCGTCGGCGAGTCCGCGTTCAGCGCAACGATGCCGGCGTTGCCGGTCACGTCGCCAGTCTCAAAGTTGAGTGACGACACAACCGGCAGCGTTGCGCCAACGGGGTACAGGGTGAGAAAACCGGGCGCCCCTGGGTTGACGATGGTTACGTTGAAGGAGATCGCGGTCGCATCGGCGGGAATCCCGCAGATGCCGCCGCCGACCGTGATCTGGCGACCTGGCAGTGAATTCGCGGTGAGCGGAGTTCCGGGCGCATCAAAACTGCTGAACTCGCGGCAGGGCACGATCGCCGTGAACGTCCCGGAGCCGTCGCACGGGGTGGATTTTCGAAAGAGCCTCCCCGCGTCATCTGCGCACACGTATGCGTCTCCCTGCCCCGGCGCCTCCAGTGGCTTGAGCACGACATCGCCGTTGGCCTCAGCTACTGAGGCCATCGCAAGAATCGCGGTGGCAGCGAATAGGCCGGCGACCGCGATAAGGGTCAAGTTGGACGAATTACGGATCTCCATCGAAGTCGTTCTCCAGTGCTCCATCATTCGGATGGAGCGGGCTTCCCGCAAGGCTGGCTGCGAGCTTGTTCTGCCGTGATGTGTGGCGAGCGTTGCGCGTGGTTGTCGCATCGTGTCGGTTGTCACGCGGGTCGAAAGGCCATTCCCGGCTACATGGACTGTGATCGAACATCCCGGTGTAGACACCCGACGCTACTCCGAATCATGACGAAGTGTCGATGAGTGCCGTGCACTCATCGGCGGCATGCGATCTGAGGCTAGTCACGATGGAACGACCGGCTCCGAGTTCGCAAGCCGTGGGTTACGCTTCGGACTCGGACGAGACCCTGGCGCCGACCCACATACGAAAAGGAGCCGGCCGTGAAGAACAAGATGCAACTACAGGGATTGGACGTCCACGCCGAAACGATCGCTCAACCGGGTCGAGCCAGTCGTCGGCGTGTGGTGAGGTGAAAGAGCACACTCGGTCTCTCAGCTCGCCCGAGATGCCGGACGTCGAGCAGTGGCAAGGCTCGACGCTCTGGACGCCTACTCGAAGACCGGGGAGCCGGGGCGGCCGCTAGAATTCTTGGCCGGGTTTGCCCGCTTTCACCACTGCGCCGAGATGGTCGATATCCGGGCGGTCGCCTCGCAGGGGTGGCTCAGGGAGGCGCTGCCCGATTTGAGCGAGCGCGAGCTCGAGCTGTATCGGCGCTGCATCGTGTACGCCGACCGCATCCAGCTGGGACTCGACCCAGACCGCGCGCGGGCTGAGCTGGTGAGGTGGGGCAGAGCGCTAGCAGTCGCGAGGGAGCGGCGGATACTCGACGAGGCGCTCAGCGCCGTCACCGAGAGCGCCCGGCAGCACGACGCTGGAGCGGTTGCGGTAGACCTGTTCGAGCCAGCCGGGATTCTAGGTCCGCGCACCCCGACAGCGCGAGCGAGACGGCGTGGATTCACCTGCCAGCTGTTGGAACGGCCTGCGCCTCGGACGCTAGATCGGACGTGCGCGGACCCCAGTGCGCGGGCCATTGTGGCGCGGGATGCCGCTTGGCCGGACGAGGCTGGCCGCTGCCTGAGTTTCGGGGACCTCGTCCCTCAGGACCAAGGCGCAGCCGCGCGTCGGTGGCCTCGAGCATCGCTACGTGTGCGCAGAGGCCGCCGTAGTCGGATCGCGGATGGGTTCCGAGAACACACAGGGGACCGTCTTCGTGCGGCTCGTGCGGCGTCGGGGTGGGGGCGTGCATTACGTGACCGACGGAAAATCCGAGCATGGCGCGCTTCCTCGACCGAGGTCCGAGCACTCCGAGGTCGGTCGACTGAACGCTCCGTAGTGGTTCGGGTACTCGCTGAAACACGATGGCATCAGATGGTACCTGTTGGGCCGGTCGAAAGTACGCATCGTGTTCAGTTGCTTGTGCGTTCACGTGGCGCCGGCGCGGAGCTGGCTACCGCGTGTTCGTGGGCTCCAGCTTCGTTTCACGTGGGTAGAGGCCGCGTAGTCGCGGTCGCGGACGGGTTCTGAGAA
>JAJCZO010000116.1 GCA_029262355.1 Deltaproteobacteria bacterium | reverse complement strand
ACGCTTCGTGAGAGGCGCGCCGATCGTGCGACCGCTCGCCAACGCAGTCTGGATCAACCCGCCACAGCCGCGGCACGAGGAAGGAGATGTTGCTCACTAATTGACGAACTCAGGTGTCTCATCGTCGTTGACAGGTTCCGCCATGGGCACCAACCCCACCAACTGACAGAGGAAACAAATGCCCAAGGAGAAGAAGTCGAAGAACAACAAGATCAAGAAGAAGAGCGCCAACGACACCGAACCCGACGTCATCAACTTCACCGCACGTGAAGTCGTCGCCGACCTCGCCGATGAAATGGCCGAGCGCGGCTTTCACCCGTGCGCGATGGGCTTCAAGAATGAAGATGGCGTGGTCGAAATCTTCACCCACGGAATCGACGTTGAGACGTTCGTGAAACACCTCAACGAGCAGTGGCTGCCGGAGGCGCTGAAGCGGCGCGGTGAGCGGGGGGCAGGCAGGATGGTACAGTGATCGGCTGCGCACCGCCCTGAAATCCGTGGTCCCACCCGCCGGACCGGACCTGATCGCAGAACCATCATCGCTAGAAAGAAGACCAGATCGCCCCACTCATCGTTCGCACCGACACGCGATGCAACGAGAAGTAGGGAAGTATGGGCAGTGCTGATCGCGCTCGCACTCCTCTCCGGCCTCCAGGTAGTCATTCCCACAGATGGGCTGTCCAGTGTTCTCACACTGGCACGTGGGCGAACAGGAATAGTTGAAGCTGCACGTCTCTCCGAACGACGAACTCCCGTCGCACTCTTCGTATCTCCAGTCGAAGTAGCCATCCCCGCAGGCGTTGTACGGTGTGGACGTAGGTCCGGGCATCGGAGTGGGCGCAACGCATTGGCAATCACGGCAGTAAACGTAGCTGCCATCCAACCCTCTTGGGCATACACCTATCGGATACGGCTCCGCAGAGAAGTCACAGGCTTCGTACCCTTGGTCGAAATGCCCATCGTCACACACTCCAAGGGGACGAGCAGTAGGGACAGGCGTGGCGGTAGGAGTAGGTCTGGGTGTTGGATCGTCCCACGCACACTCGCAGCTATCGCTGCACCTTCGAGAGCCGGTGCTAACCGTGCAGAAGTAGCCCTCCGAAGTAGACGCATCGCAAGCCTCATAGGCTGAGTCGAAATACCCATCCAGACAGACTCCCAGAGCGCGAGTAGGCGCGGGAGTAGCCGTAGGCAGAGGTGGCGGCGTAGGCGAATATGGTGTCCGGGTGGGCACGGGAGAGGGAGACTGTGACGGAGTCGGCGCTGGCGTCGCCGTCGGATTCGGACAGACCGGAGAAAATTCTGCGTAGTATTCCGCGAGGCGCACGATGACCTCATCCAAAACGTGCTCCGGATTCACCTCAGAGCAGCACTCCTCTCCGGCGGGCTCGAATCGGCGACGCAACCTGCTGAGTACTCGCGCCTCGCACTCCTCCATCGTGCGTGTGCTATTCTCCCGAAGAATCCGCTCGTAGCACCGCGCCAGATTGCCGTAGCCCCGGCCCACAGCCGACACCATCACGTACCGGCACTCATTGGTGTTGCCGTCGTCGCACTGCTGGCCCGAATCCACAGCTTCGGAACCGCACAAGCTCGCGCCCCCCTCATAGCGTGCCAGCGCAAAATCATAATCGCCGCCGTTACTTGAGTACCCCGCCACAACGATCTTCCCATCCAGTTGGACCACGACGGATTGGCCGACGTCAGTCGAGGCTCCGATCATCGTGGTCACCCTGCCGTCGTAGTGGAAGGAGGTGTCCAGCGAGCCATCACTGTCGTAGCGAGCCAGCGCAAAGTCTCTGTCGCTGCTGTTGTCCGCCCAAACCCAACCTGTCACGACGATCTTCCCATCGGGCTGGAGTGCCACCGCGAGGGCTGCATCACTGTTCGTATCACTCGATGGTCCGATGGTCGTATTCACGTTGCCGTCGCCGCCGAACGATGTGTCGAGAGAGCCGTTGCTGTTGTAGCGTACTAGTGAAAAATCTGGATCCCCGACAACAATGATCTTTCCGTCGGGCTGGAGTATCATCGAGTAGGAGTAGCCGGTCGCTCCGGTGGTCACCCTGCCATCGGAGCCAAAGGAGATGTCGAGCGACCCGTCGGTGTTGTAGCGCGCCACTGCAAACTTGCGGCCGCCGCTGAAGGAGTAGCCCGCAACAACAATCTTCCCGTCGGCCTGGACCGCGACCGATTGGCCGACGTCAGTCGATGTTCCGATCGCCGTCGTAACCTTGCCGTTGGAGCCGAAGGTGGCGTCGAGCGACCCGTCGCTATTGTAGCGGGCCAACGCAAAATCATCGGAGTAGTCACTGCTGCTCCTTGAGGTCCCTGCTACCACGATCTTCCCGTCCGCCTGGAGCGCCACCGAGTTGGCGGTGTCGTACGACGCGCCGATCGCTGTGGTCAGCTTGCCGTCGGAGTCGAAGGACGTGTCGAGCGAACCATTGCTCTGGTAGCGCGCCACCGCAAAGTCCGAGTCGCGGCTGTTGTATGCCCAGCCCGCAACAACAATCTTCCCGTCGGCCTGGACCGCGACCGAATTGGCGAAGGCATCCGATCCTCCGATCGCCGTGGTGACCTTGCCGTTGGAGCCGAAGGTGGCGTCGAGCGAGCCTTCCGAATCGTAGCGCACCAGAGCGAAGTCGTAGTTGCTACCGTTCCAAGACCTGCCTGCCGCGACGATCTTGCCGTCCGACTGGATCCCGACGGAGGAAGCCCGGTCGGTTCCGCCTCCGATTGACGTAGTCACAACTCCACCGACCCCGAACGTCGGATCGAGGTCGCCCGGCGCGGCAGTGGCCAGGCCACCAGTGAGCAGCACAGCCAAGATGCAGGCGAGAGAGCGACCAAGGTTCCGGGCAGGAGCGATCATCGTGGTCTCCGGTAGAGAAGTTGCAAATTGCGAAAGGTACAGCGCGGGCCAGAGGGCGTGCATCGCAGTCGTGTCGCCGCGCATGCACTTCCGGTGATCCGAGCCCATCGAGGCTTCGTAAGAATGTCGGGAGCTGGAACGTGAGGCGGCCGTATTCCCAGATTCCAGAATCATTGCGCGATGAGTCTCGGAACTCCGTGGTTGACCGCCTGGCCCAGTTTTCGCACTCTAACGCTCAACCCGTCAACCAAGGCCTTCAAGCAGGGAGCCCCACATGAACCGATCGATCCTCTGGAGCCTCGCGATCCTGCTTGTCATCCCCTCGCCCTCCATGGCCGCCACCACCGCCCAGAAGTGCGAGGCCGCAAAGGAGATCGCGGCCGGTGTCTACTCGAAATGTCGGCTGAAGGCCGAGTCGCAGTTCACCAAGACGGGCGACGCCACGCGCCTCAGCATCGCGCTGACGAAGTGTAGCCAGAAGCTCTCGAAGAACTTTGACAAGGCAGACGATCGATACGGGCTGGACTGCCCTACCCTGGGCGACACGGCGACGGTGGAGGGGTTCCTCGGAGCCACGTCGGACCAACTGGTGACCTACCTAGCGAACGGCGCGCCGGAGCCGGGGGCGGGATTCTGCGACGAAGCGGATACGATACTCGATCCGTCAACCGGGAAGTGTGTCTCTGCGATTGAGTGCGGAAGCGGGACTCGTTTCGACCCAGTCGCCCTCGAATGCACGGCAGCATGCGGGGATGGACTTGTAGACCCCGGCGAGGACTGCGACTCAGAACCGGCGGGACTCAACGGCGCAACGTGTTCTTCCCTCGGCCTAGTCGATGGCGTTCTCACCTGCGCCCCAGGCTGCGCCTTCGACACATCCGCATGCCTTCGGTGCGGAAACGGCGTAGTCGATGATCCACCCGAGGAATGTGATGGTGGCGATCTGGGCGGCGAGACCTGTGCCTCCCTGGGCCTCGGGGAAGGAACGCTCGACTGCACTTCTAGCTGTGTGTTCGACACCTCGCTGTGCTTCAGTTGCAGCATTAGCGGCACTGAGTGGGTAGAGCACGGCGATGGAACTGTGACCGATTGCTCGACCGGGCTCATGTGGGAGATGAAGACGGGCACCGTGGACAGCGCGGTACTCTGCACTGTCAACGCTCCTTGTCCCGATCCGCACGACGTGAACAACCGCTACTCCTGGTCCCTCGGTGCCTCCTCAAGCGAGTTCGACGGAACAGCGAAAACGCAGTTTCTCGACCTACTGAACGACGTGGCTGGCGGCGGTGCGGATTGCTTTGCCGGGCATTGCGACTGGCGACTCCCGACTACAGCCGGGATTTCGACCTCCCCAACGGGGGAGCCGCCCGAACTGGAGTCGCTCCTGATCGCGCCGTTTCCATGCGGAACGAGGCCCTGCACGATCATCCCAGGTGTGACGTTCGCCGAATGGTACTGGACGTCCTCGACGACTGCCCATTCAACTCTAGCGCGGATCGTCAGCTTCTACGACGGTGCGATCGGTAACGCCTTCAAGAACAACGGCCTCTGGGTTCGTGCCGTACGTAAGCCGTGATATTCTTCTAGCCCCGCCCGGCCTACGAGCGCGCCCCTCATCGGTCGAAAGATCCGACGACTGCTCCCTGGCAGCCGCGTTGGAGCCGATCACCATCCCTCTCCCCACAACCCACGCTCACTCTCCTCACGCTGAGGCCGCTGGAACTAGCCTTGATGTGTCAGAAATCTACGCCGCTTTGAGCCGCCGGTCGAGCCTCTCGAAGCGTTCCCTGACGGCAGGAGCGCCTCCGACGTCGAGCGTGGCGTAGCCGTCGGGCCGTAGAAGCAGACCGGCACGCTGGAGGCAGACGTAGCGAAGCGTGTGGATCGTCTCGAAGCGATACAGGCTACGCCTCTTGCGCGTGCCGCCACGTCGGTCGGCGGTGGTTGCGACCTGGAAGCCCCGCATCAGGTTGAAGGCGAGCACGCTCAGAAGCTGCCACGCGCTGTTGGCCGCGTAGCGCATCGTCGGAATATAAGCGAAGGCAAACCCCGTCTTGAGCTCGCCGTACACCTTCTCGTGGACCCCGCGTCCGCACATGAAGAGCCAGAGTGCCGACCCGCCCAGCGACTTGTTCGTGACCACGGCCGAGTACTCGTAGTGCCCGTCGCTGGGATCGAACAGGTCGAGTTGGAAGTTCTTCGCCGTCTCGTGCTGCACGCGACGGCGGTAGATCACGACGCGGAAGCTTCGCCCCCACGTCGCGACTTCGACCTCGTGCTCGGCACAGCTCACCGCCTCGTCGACCCTCGTCCACCTCCTCGTCTGCTGGACGCGCTTCTTCAGCCCCACCCACGGGTAGAAGGGCACCTTGATGGCGTACTCGGCTCCTCGACGCTCCAGCAGCTCGACGATGTCACGGCGGAAAAACGCCCCATCCATGCGGAATTCCAGAGTACGGTCCCTGCCCAGAGTGGCCCGAAGCTGAGCGAACAGGGCGTCGAGGAACCCCAGCGAGGCCTTGCCGTCGTGCACGTTGCCCGGCCGGTTCTGCACACGCAGGATCTGCCCGCTCTGCGCCTCGTAGGCGGTGATCGGGTAGTAGCTGGGCACCTTGCGGTGGTGGGGGTTGAAGCCTCGCTGAGCCCACTGGACCTGCATGCCGGTCGACACGACCGTGCCATCGACGTCGATCGTCAGGCGGCGCAGGCCCGCCTTGGAGATCGTCCGCGCCACGACCAACGCATTCACCCACCGCAGCGCTGGTAGGTGGTGTGCCCGGAACGCGCTGAGCCACCGGCCCAGGGTCCGTGGGGTCGGCATTCTCGCCAGCCCACACAGGCGCAGCAAGACCGGGTCGTCGCCGATGAAGAGAAGATGGCGCAAGCGACGCCCGCCTCGATGAACTCGACATCGAGGGCGTGCTGGGGTTCGCAGAACACCTGCTCTCCCACCCTGCGCGGCTCTGGATGGAGTTCTCGATTGAGCAGAAACTGCGATTTCAGCAGATCCTGTTCCCCACCGGCCTCACATACGAGAATGACGAACTTGGAACCGCCGAAACGTCTTTACTTTTCAGGCTGTTACGGGTGGTTGAAGGCGCGAAATCTGAACGAGCGACCCCTACATTTCCTACTTGGAACCAGATCCACGGGTGCTTCCGGCAGATTTCCCTTCTTCAGCAGGCCGTGGCCGCCTGAACATGCTGCAGACCTGAGTGGCCCGGCCCGGCGAGGACACCTACTTTGAACCGCCGCCTCACCCCCGCCACATGCCCATCACCCCACCCGAGCACGCTCGCCCGAACGCCGCATTCATCTCGACATGAACTCGTGCACCTTATCGCCGTAGAATGACCTGCAGGAAGCGTTGCAGCGCGTGCACGGAGCGTTCCTGTCGGGCACCGACGAACCACCCTGTCGGTGAACCCGATCCTCCTCAGCCGGAGAGCGAAGCGCCCATGTGCGCCGTAGCAGGACCGCACTGCTCGCGGAACGCTTTCACCTACCGACGCGGACACCTCTGGCTAGTGGCACCCCTCGACGACTTCCATCGCCTGCTTGCCGTTGGACCACTTGAACGTCGTGGTCTTCGAGCAAGATCCCTGCTTGAAGTCGAGCCCGGTACACTCGAACGTGTCGGAGGAGACCCAGCCGCAGGAGGCGTCATCTGCCGAGAGATCGCGAGCGAAGTTGACGCCGGGCATCACCTTCACAGTTTTGATCGTTCGGGTCTCAGTCTTCTTGTTTCCCTTGGAGTCCTTCACCACGAGCTTCGCTTGGTGAGTTCCCTCGGAGAATCTGCCCCAGTTCACGACGCCAGAGAACCCGCTGAGCACGGGGCCGGGGGAGTCTCCTCGGTCGGACGGCCAAGGCAGTGTTGCCTCCTTCGTCCCATCCACGAACAACTCGATCGACGTGATGGGACCGGCCGTGCTCCACGTCATCCCCTGGCAATTCGAGATACCGGCTGCGGCTCCCTCGGCCTTCTGCGGTGGAAGCTCCCAGAGAAGCGTGATCGGGGCGGACGGCTTGGCGGTTGGCTTCGAGGTGGGCAGTGGGGTTGGCTTCGCGGTGGGTTTCGGCGTGGGAGTGGGTCCGAAAATCTGCTCGTTGATCCAGTCAACGTAGCCTGGCACGTATGTGGCCACGCTTGGTCCGTTACCGCAGGGAATGCCGCCGAAGGAGACGATGCCGTAGACCTTGGATCCGCTGAGGACCGCCCCTCCCGAGTCCCCCTGGCAGGTGTGCGGGTATACTCCGAAGCACAGCTGCTTTTGCGCATTCAGAGGCACGAATTGGGATGGATAAAACGGCGTGCACGACGCGGCTCCGAACGACGGGATCCCCGAGGCCCAGTTCGCGACCAGCGGCGCACTCGTGGTGTCAGTAGGAATGGTGCGCCCAAACCCAGCGATCACAAGGTCGCCAATCGAACTGGCGGTGGAAGACGGGCCGGTGCCCAGTGCCAGAGGCGCTGGTTGGTAAAGCGGCGCGCCATTGTTGGTCGGGGGGTACAGCGTCGCGTCCTCTGCAAGCTCGATCAGCGCAATGTCGTTCTTAAACTTTGAAGGAACATAACCTTCGTGCGGAATCCACTGTGTCGGGGCAAGCCACCAGACCTGGTGACCCGGTCCTGCGGCGGGGGGCATAGCCCTCCCCCGGTTTGATGGACACTCAATAAAGCGCGAGAAAGCGCTGGGAGTGATCCATGACGAAGACCAAGAGGAAGCGGCGAGCGTTTACGCCTGAGTTCAAGGCGGAGGTGGTGGGGCTATGCGCGGTCGGAGAC
>JAJCZO010000115.1 GCA_029262355.1 Deltaproteobacteria bacterium | reverse complement strand
GACCGGTTCTCTCTTGGCGGTCCTGCACGAGGAGGGGAAGGTCGGATTGTCGGATGCGATGGAGGACTGGATCAGCGCTCAGTACCAGGACGATGCGGGGAGCATCACGTTGGAGATGCTGGCTACGCATGCGAGTTCCCTGCCGCGCGTCGCGAACAACCAGGGAGCGACCCCGACGACCTACAGCGTTTCCGACTTGGAGACGTTCCTGGGCGGGTTCACCCCCGGCTGGCCCATTGGGACGGAGTACCTTTACTCGAACATCGCCTTCGGAGCGCTCGGGATCATCGTGGGCAAGGCCGGCGGAGGATCTTTCGACGACTACGAATCCGAAGTGAAGAAGAAGATTCTCGACACGCTCGGGATGGAATCGACGACGATCACGCTGCCGTCCGACGTGACGCCGGCTCCATCCTACAGCATTTTGAGCCAGCCGGCGGCACACCCGGCGTGGACCGAACCGACGATCGAGGGTGCCGGTGCATGGTACTCGACGGCGGAGGACATGGGCACCTTTCTCGCCGCTCAGGTCAGTTCGTCAGATGATGCTCTCCACCGCGCTCTGCGAACCACGCACAAGCCTCGGTTCTGCTACGACCCCTCAGGATCGGAGGAACAGCCGGCGGTGGAGGACAAGAGCTCCGTGCATTGCCTCGGCCTCGGCTGGTTCGTGCACAAGGACACCGGGTTCGTCCAGAAGAACGGAGCGATCTTCGGATACAATTCCGCGATGGGGTTCGACCCCGTCAGTGGCTCCGGCGTGATGTTGTTGCACAACAGCGGCCTCGATGGCGCGAGCGGCGCGCTGGTTGATGGGGTCGTAGAGTTGCTCACGCTGATGCACGAGGCCACGGCTCGTCGGTGAGGGCGGGCGCCTGCCCCCTTCCGAGCGTACCGGTTACTCGTCGTTGGGAATGTAGGTCAACGTCAGGAGCTCCCGCCCTCCCTCCGAGGTCGTCCCCCATTCGAAGCTGCCGTCCCGGTACTCCGGTTGGTACAGACCGCCGAAGGAGCCGCCGGAGTTGATCCGGTTTGCCGACACGATCCGCCACTCGTGACCGACCTTCCAGAAAGGGAGATCCTGGTCCGGGCTGATGCCGGGGGCGAAGTTCAGCAGAAGCACCGCACCCATGCCGAGGGCGAGTGTGCCATCGACCTCGAAGTAGGAAGAGTCGACGCCCGGGACCCCGGCGTCGGTCAAATTCGTCAGGCTCCACAGGAGCACTGCGTCGTCTCCGAAGGTGACGTCGCTGCGGAATCGCATGAACGTCGGGTCGCCGATCGCAGAGAGCGTGCCGTCGATCTGGGTGGGCTCCTGGATCTCGCCTCCGCCCGAGAACGTTCCGCCCGCGTCGATGGTGACGGTGCCAGAGATCGTACTCGCGCCCGTTCGGACGGCGTCCGCGGAGACCACGACGTCTCCCTCGATCCGCCCGCTGCCCTCGAGGGTCGCTCCGGCCAAGACGTGGACCGGCCCGCCCCCGGTCGCGGAGCCTTCGCTCGCGCTTGGTCCGACCTCTAGGGTTCCCGTCGCGACTCGCGTGCCGCCTGAGTAGGTGCTCGATCCATCGAGGACGAGCCGGCCGGGGCCGGCCACGGTGAGGCCGGCGTCGCCGCGAATGGCTGCCGCGATACGTCCCGCCGCACGGCTCGAGTAGACGATTCCTCTCGAGCTTCGGAAGTCGAGGCTGCCGGTCGTGATCGATGCGCCGTTCAGGATGAGCCCGGCCGCGGTTCCTTCGATGCCGTCTCCGAGGGAGAGGACCGACGACTCGTCTCCTCCGACCGCACCTTCGGTGACGCGCAGCGCGTACACCGACACTTCGCCGGCGATCGTTTGCCGTGCGGCACCGTCGCGGGCGTCGAAGACGGCATTCTCGCCCGCGGTCTGCAAATCCGTCGTTGGAGAGTACGCGGGGACCACGAAGCCAGCGCCCAGGTCGTACCCGAGGAATCCGCCCGAGCCGTTCTCGTCGGCCGCTTGCAGGAAGATCGACGCCAAAACGATTCCGTTGCGCAATGGGGGCAGGTTGCCGCCGGTCCCGTTTACGCGCACACGCACGGCATCCCCCAACACGCCGGTACTCGGCGCGAGCACGAGCGTACCCTCATCCTGGGCCCGCAGATTCGGCGTCACTCCGTCTCTGTGGCCGCCGAGGTCGAGGTCGACGGTCCCGTGCGCACCCAGATCGAACCGGAGCGCTGCGCCCGGACCATAGGTGACGTCGGCGCCCGACTCCGGTGCGATGCTGGAGCGAACGGCCTGTCCCCCGCCGGTGGGGGCGAAGGCCAGCGCGCCCGTGGTTACGGTGAGCGATCCAGCTCCCAGCGGGGTGGCACCGGCCGATCGGGTCTGGATCGTTCCCGAGCTCACGGTCGTCCCGCCCCGGTAGCTGTGTGCCGCAGGGGCGGAGCTGACGAGATCGAGGACTCCGGGGCCCAGCTTCTGGAGGTGTCCGTCGCCGGCCAGCGGGGCGAGTACTGCAAGAGTGGATTCGTTCGTGTCGATGGCGGTCACGCCCGACAGGCTGTGTGGCTGAGCGGCTTCGCCGGGAGGTCGGAGGATACGGAGCCCGAAAGCGTACTCGATGATGGGAAGGTCCTTCGATCCGGAGATGTCGCTGTCGAACTGCAGAAGCCCTTCGAGATCGGGGCTCTCTGCCGCCGTCACGACCGAGACGCGCTGGGTCTGGGGATTCGGATCCCCAGCCGGAAACGGGTTCGAGATGGTGATGGTTCCAGCCGCTTCGTCGATCCCGATGAGGGCGACGTTGTGCCCGCCGACGGAGTTGTCGAAGGTCGGCGTGGAACTCCGGTCGAACCAGAGCGGATTCACCTGGATCACGCTGGTTCCCGCATTCCAGCGCTGAAAGAACTCCCATCCCGGTCGCGGTTCGGTGGTCGGGCCGGACAGCAAGGCGTCGTACTGCTCGGGCGCGAAGCCCTTCAGGCCGAGGTAGAGACGGAGCCCCTCTTCTTGCTCGTCGCCGCTCGTGCCACCGAACGCACTGGTTTTGAAGAGTCCTCCGAGACTTCGAACGAGGTTGAGGATTTCTCGCTCGGTTCCGTCGGCGGGGGCGAGCTCGGGGTAACCGTTTCGGGCGAGCCATACGAGCAGGTCGGCCACGGAGACCGGACCGCAATACAGGAGGCCGTCACCGGGGAGGAGATTGCCGGTCTGACCAAAATCGGCCTGCAGGAACTCGGGCATGTCCGTCTTTCCACCCGGCGGGGTTGGGCTTCCGCTGGTGGAGCCATCGCCACATCCAAGGGTGATGGCGCAGAGGATCAGGATGGCGAACAAGCTGCGTTGCATTGGGATCTCCCTTCACGAACGAGGCTGGTGACCGGTGGTCGTGCGCTACTCCCAGTTCCACAGGCGACGCGCCTTCTCGGAGTTGCAGATCTCGAGGTTCTGATAGGTTCGTTCTGCCACGCGACACAGGTGTCGACCTTCGTCACCGCCGAGTAGGCGACCCAACCGAAAGCGCGCCCCGGCGCCGGTCGCGCTACGGTCGAGGTACGTCGGGTCTTCGGCCGCAACGTCGATGACTCGTCGGAGTGCCTGGACTTCGCGCTCGTCGTTTCCCGACGCCCGTGCGAGCCCGGCGTCGACGAGCAGCGGCTCGAGTGGTTGGCCCGCCCATGCGAGCTGTCGCCGCCGCCACCGCGCGGCTCGCAGGAGTGAGCGCCTGTCCGAGGCGGAGGTGGAGTAGCGGGCGCAGGCGATCGCGCACATCGCGTGGCGGACCCTGGCCAGGACCGTAAAGAACGGCCCCGCGCGCAGGAGGCGTGTTGACGCCTCGAGAGCGAGATCTGGTCGCCCGGCCACGAGCTCCATGTCGACGGTGCCCCAGAGAACTGTGCCGTCGCCGCCGATGGGCCCGTCGAGCATCGTGGCGCGCCATCGCTCGATTTCGGCTCGTTCGGCTCGATATTCGACTTCCCCGAGCTGCCGCACGAGGATCTGCGTCCAGTCGACTTGGGCGAGCGTCACTGGGTCCCCGGCCCGGGCGACGCGACGCGCGTAGGCCGGCAGCCGGCGTCGCAGCTCTCCGACATCGAGAAGGATGATCCACTGCCCGAACCCGAGTGCGCGTGCCATGTACCGCTCTTGTTCCGCCCCGGGATGTCGGTCCAGCCGATCGACCGCCTGATCGAAGGAGTCCGCGGCTGAGGCGAACCTACAGCTGGTCTGCTCCAGTGTGCCGCGGGCCATGTCCTGTAGCGAGAGGTCGAGGGGGCCGGTGGCGCCGAGCGCCACTGCGCGGTCGAGAAGTCTTCGTGCGGTCTTTCGAGCGCCGACCGCCTGGCTGATCAATGCGAAGCCGCACAGGACGCGCGAGACGTAGTCGGGATTGCCCGAAGCGAGCCCGTACCGCCCCATCTCGCTCGTGAGAAATGCGAACTGCCAAGGCGCGGCGAGGACGAGCGCCGCGAGGGAGGCGGGTGTGACCTGCTCCAGGAGGTAGCGTTCGAGCGGGGTCGCTGGCTGTCGTCGGCTTCGCGGTGGGCGCGCCGCCAGGGCGAATACTGCGGCGCTGTTGCGCAAGAACCTCCATGCCTGGCCGTAGCGCGTGCGAGGAAACGCGACCCCCAGGTCCTCCAGGACTTTCCGAAGGCGCTCCACTCCCTGGGCGCGATCTCCGGATGAAACCATCTCGGCAGCCGCGCGATACTCCAGATCGAGTCTCTCGAGCCCGTCGCCACATCGAGCACCGCGTAGGAAAGCCTCGGCTGCGTCGCGGCTCCGCCCTGCGTTCGAAAGAGCGGCGCCGTATCGGGCTTCCAACGAGTGCGTTGCGGCCTTGTCCCCTGGAGAGCGTAGGGCGATATCGAAGAATAATGCGGCCCGATCGAAGCCAAGCGCGCCGGCCGCGGTATCGCCCGCAAGTTCGGCGTGGGGTGAGGCGGCGTTGACGTCTGCCGCACCGAGGAGGTGTTCCGTCAGAGCCTCGTGGTTGGCCGGGGCTGTCTCGGCGTAGGCGTCGGCGAGCTCTCGATGTTGCCGTCTGCGCAAATCGCAAGAGAGGCTCTCGACGAGAGTCTCGCGAATCCGGTCGTGGTACGTCTCCAGATAGGGCTGGTCGTCGATCCTTCGCGTGCGCACGAGCCGTGCGCTTCGCAGGCGGGCGACGGCCCCGTCGGCCTCGGCGATCTTTGCAGCGGCCAAGGCTGTCGCTCGCGGAATTGGATGTCCCGCCACCGCGAGCGACTGAAGCAGTCGCTGGGAGGTCGTCCCGAGTTTGGCTGCCCGGCCGAGGAGTGCCGTCGAGAGAGACGGACGAGACGAGCCCGGGGGCGCGGCGACCAACTCGCGGACGAGCAGCGGGTTCCCTGCCGACTCGCGTGCGATGACATGTGCGCTCGACGGATCCGTTCCGGGCCGCAGAGTGTCCACGAGCTGCTTCACCTGAGCCTCCGAAAGCGGTGCCAGCTCGAGGATCTGGGTTCTTCTCTGCACGAGGGCCCGCACGAACGGGTTGTCGGTGGCCTCATCGCTGCGGAAGCTGGCGAGGAAGAGTAGCGCGGGAGTGTCCGGCGGTTCGAGCACGACACGCAGCGCCGCAGCGCTGTCTGCGTCTCCCCACTGGGCGTCGTCGACGAATACGACGACCCGGTCCTGTGCGGCCAGCCGTGCGAGGAGCTCCTTGAGGGCCGTGAAGGCCGCTTCCCGCAACTCCTCGGCGTTTGCGAACTGCGGTGCGGGTGCCTCGCCGATACCAACGACTCGGCCGAGGACGGGGAAGATCCGGGCGAGCGCACCAGCGCCTGAGGGCAGGACCGCCGCCGACTGGGACGCCGGAAGGCGACAAAGGTGTGCGCTCAGCTGATCGACCAGGCCATCGAGCGCCTTGTACGGCACCGTCTCCTGCTCGTAGCAGCGTCCCTCGAAGACGAGAGCGGCATTCTCGCGTGCATCTGCGAGGAAGTGCTGAGTGAGCGCCGTCTTACCCATCCCCGATAGCCCTTGGACGGAGACCATCCGAGGTTGGCCGTCGAGCGTAGCTCGCAGCGCGTTGGTGAGAACGGCGAGCTCACGTTCACGGCCGAGAAGCGGGGTGTCGTCCAACGGAGGATCGCCTGGGTCGGACTCTTCCGCACCGTCCTCGAGGAACGTTGCGAAGGCGCTCCACCCCGATCGCCTTGCCGGCTCTGGGGCGAGCAGCCCGCGGCAGAGACGGGTGAGGTCGGTCGGAGAAGACGGCGCGAAGCGCTTCGGGTCCGGCACCGTGTCCTCCGGGCTCGGGGCTGGTGCGTGCTCGGGGAAGGGAAGTGTGCCGGTCAGTGACTGGAAGAGCATCACACCCACCGCCCACCAGTCGTCTGCAGCAGCGGCCTCGGCACCGGCCGCGCGCTCTGGACTCATGTAGAGCGGTGTTCCCATGAGTGGTGACGCTTCGGGGGCAAGATCGGTATCGTGGAGCTTGGCGACCAAGCCGAAGTCCAGCACGCGCACCCGGCCGCTTGGCTCGACGAGTACGTTCGACGGCGTCAGGTCGCAATGTAGCCAGCCGGCGCCATGGATCGCCTGGACGCCTTGCGCGAGGCCCGCCAGGGCGCCGCGAAGTCGGTCGTGGTCCGGAGCGCCGCCAGGACGCGCCCACTCGTCAAACGGCACTCCATGGATGCGCTCCATGGTGAAGAACCACCGGTCGTCGTCGCAGAACAGCTCGTGCAGCGTGACCAGATTCGGATGCGCGACGTCCGCCAGCCGACGGAATTCGTATTTCAGCTGATAGATTCGCGCGGGGTCGAGCCTGTGCAGTGTCTTGAGTGCCACCGGGCCGCCCCGCACGGTATCCATGGCCTCGAAGACGATTCCCATGCCGCCGGCGCCGAGCTTCGATCGCACATGGAAGCGGCCTCCCATGAGTTCGGCTCCCGGCTCGAGCGCCGGTAGTCGCTGCAGGTACGATGGGGGTGCGTGGGCGATCTCCTCGAGGAGCTGGTCGAACGAATCGGTCCGCGTGCTGCGGTTGCCGCTCCGGGGCGGTTGATCGGAACCCATCGTCGGATAACCGTTATCGAATATCGCCTCCGCTGGGAACTTTCTTCAATCGCACGGCACCTGCGTTGTCACATTTTCGCCGGGCGCACTCCTACTCGACAGGACGGGAGGCATGCCCATGCACGGGATCGACTGGATCCGCAGGCGGGGATCATCGAATGGGCCGAAACATTGATGCGGGTGACGTGGGAGACCGTGGGTCTCATCCGCCTCGTCCGCGAGGAACGCCTGCGCGACGCGGTTTCCGTTCTGTGTCGTGAGGAGGCCCGCGGCATCGGGTTCGGCCCAGCGTTCGTCGAGGCGTTGGACGAGGGTGGTCGTGTCCTGTGGTCCGGGTACTATCCGGACGCCGATGCGCTGGTCGCACTGGCAGGTGAGTTGCGTCGTGAGCGTCGCCTCTACGGCCAACCTGACGTGCGCCAAGGGCCGGCATCCATGCAGACACGACAGCGAGAGCCCCCCGGATCTTCACCTACGGGATGTGACGTGGAGCTCGCGAGGGTCTCTTCCCGGCGGCGGAAAGGAAGTGCTCCGTGACGTTAGGTCCTGGCAAAGTGAGTGGTGCGGACTCCCAAGGGGTAAGGACCTTCTCATGGGTCGAGAGTTGCGAGTGGAAGTTCGCCCGGATCTCGCAGATCGGTGCCAACGTCTCGGACGCATGCAGCTGAGCGACTCAGCCCGTCGCAAGGAGGAGCCGGCCTGGTGAGCGATGCAAACGATGACCGCGAGCTTGCGATACGCCTGGCCTTCGACCGCGGAGACTTCGACGATTCGGCAACCCTCATGCTCGAGCTGTACAGCGGTGAGATCCTCGGTTTTCTCATCGCTCGCAGCAAAAGTGCTTCCGACGCCGACGAGGTCTTTGCAATGTTCGCCGAGGACCTGTGGAAGGGCCTTCCGGGATTCGGGTGGCGGTGCAGCGCGCGCGGTTGGGCCTATACGCTCGCGCGCAACGCAGCCAATCGGTGGGCGACGTCCCCTCACAACCGCCCAGGGCGCCATGAGACCCTGAGCCGGCACGCGCAGGTGTCCAAGCTGATCGACCGCGCGCGGACAGCGACGCGTCCGTACCTCCGCACCGACGTCAAGGACGAGATGCGCGCACTTCGAGAAGAGTTGCCGCCCGACGATCAGACGCTCCTGATTCTGCGTGTGGACCGAAAGCTCTCGTGGGAGGAGTTGGCGATCGTGATGTGCGACGAGACAGATGCAGCCGACGCGGCCGGCCGTGCGCGTGACGCGTCTCGTTTGCGCAAGCGCTTCGAGCGCATCAAGGACCGACTCCGCGCTCGTGCCCGCGAGGAAGGGCTCCTGGACTGAGTTCCCATGCGGGTGGTCGCCTCGAGTCGTGTGCCGCGGGACGACACCCGGGCGTGGAGGTCGAGCCGGCGAGGAGGGGATGGCAGCCGTCGATGTGCCGGTGATGGCGCGGACATCAGCTGTCCCCTACCTCTCCTGGTGGGGATGGAGAGGAAGAACCGAATCTTGGCGATCGGGTTCGCGCTTTCAGTTGCGCTGACGTCGGTTGAAGTCCCAGCGCAGGAGGGCGTCGCTGTTTCGACGCCTCCGCCGGTCAGCGGCCGCCGCCTTTCCGATCCGGAGTCCATCCTGCCGGCCGACGTCCTGGCGCGGGCCGAGCTGGTGCGGGGGAACGTCGATCTGATCCGGCGCTACATGGGAAGGCCCCGTCCGAGCGTCCCCCTCCTCGAAGTCGAGGGGGCAGCGCCGCGGGAGGTCTACTCGCAAGCGCTGAACCTCGAGCGCCGCGCGAACCAGCTGGCCTTCGAGCAGGTGCGCGTCGTGCGTCCCGAGTCCGTGCCACTCCAGCAGGACGCTCGGCCCGCCGATGTCTACGCGGTCGTCGATTCGGCGCTTGCCTCGATCTTGCTCGTGAAGGACGAGCTGGGGATCGACGACCCGGTGGCCGAGCGAAAACGCCCGGAGACCACCGAGCCGAGTGAGGTCTTCAATGCTGTGGTGGCGGCCGGAACGGAAGTTGATCAGCTGACCCGCCAACAGACGTCGCCTCGAGACGTTTACCGGCTGGTGACGGAGTCGGTGCATTACGGTTCCGCATTGCTCGCCTCCCTGCCGGGGGGCCCGAGGACGCCGGCAGAGCCTGCCTTCGAACCGAACAAGACCCCGGCTGACGTGTACACACGTATGCGGCGATGCTTCGAGTTGGTGCGGACCATTGCGGGGCGACAGGGCCAGCAGGTTCTTCTGTTCGAATCCGCCCCGGCGTCTCTGGCGCTCGTGACCCCGAGCGATGTGAGCGACCTGGCGGCGCTCGTTGGCGAGGAGCTCGTGCATCTCCACGGGCAGTTCCCGGGGGCGTCGGTGCCGCCAAGAGCATACGATCCGGGCCGGCGGTTCCCTGCGGACGTCTACCAGCGCGCAGGTCTGCTGGAACTCATCTTGGAGCAAGTTGCCGCCGCGATGAACGCACCGGAGCCGGCCCCGCCCGCGGCCGCCGACAGCTAGGAGTCCATGGGGACCCAGGCGGAGAGTGCCACCTCGCTGAGACGTCTTCGCTCACGGGCGAGCACGCGCATCACCGAGGTCTTGCTGGGGTCGAGCGGGCGCGTCGCGGCGATTGGTCTGGTGACGGCATGTGCCACGCTCGCCTTCACGATCTGGTTCCGAATCTCTCTCGAGCATCAGAGCCAGGTCAGGGCACCGGCCGCACGCGCCTCGCTACAGATGCGGTCTGCCGTCAATCGGTCCCTCGCCGCGCTCCGCGGTTGGGTCGCCTATGGGGAGCCGGACGCGATGGCGGAGAGAGCGCTCGTCTGGGAGGAGCGACTCGCCCCCGGCATCATCGAGCTACGACGGCTCGCGGAAGAATCCGGCGGTACGAAACTGCTCGAGCAGGTGGGTGCGCTCCAACTCGACCTGCGTGAGCTCGAGCGCATCCAGTGGCTCATCGAGGACGTCGCGCGCCGCCCGGGCAACGAGCCTGCGCGAGTCGAGTACGAGCGACGGCTGGAGCCCCTGCGGCACAGCCTTCTCCTCGCGCTTCGCGACGTCGTCGAGATGGTGGGCGCGCGGGAATCCGATCCGGCTCGGGTGCGTCTTCTGGTCGACCTTGCAAGGTTCCGGGCGGCCTTCACGGAGTCGGATCTCGCGCTCGGACAGCTGCTGGCCCGTGCCAGCGCCGCGCGTGAGCACGAGGTCTCGAGGCTGCTGGAAACGGCCCGCGGGCTCGCCGGGCGGATCACTGAGGACGCTCCGGCAGCGGTCGACGGCGACGCACTCGAGCTGATCCGATTCACGCTCCGCGAGTTTCGCGCCTATCGCCTGCAGGTTCCCGAGGTCGTCGCGGTCCGGCTCTCCCCGCGGTGGAACGTAGCGCAGCGGCTCTTCTCGGAAGATGCTCTTCCGCTGGTCGCGCGGGTCAAGGCTCTGACGGCCGACCTGGCGTCCGAGCAGGCTCGATCCTCGGCCGAGGCAGCCGCCCGACTGACCCGCGCGAGCTACGGGGTGATCGCGCTCTCGCTGCTGATGGGCCTGTTGTCGGCCGGATCCCTATTCGTTTCGCTTCGTCTGCGACGTGAAATGAAGAACGTCGTGGATCGTGCGCGGCGGCTCGGGCAGTACGTGATCGATGCCCGCCTCGGTCGCGGTGGGATGGGCGAGGTGTTCCTCGCTCACCACGCGATGCTGCGGCGGCCGACGGCGATCAAGCTCCTGCGCGCGGACAGCGCCGAGGACGTCGGCGCGCAGACGCGGTTTCGCCACGAGGTTCAGCTCACCTGCCAGCTGACGCACCCGAACACGATCGAGATCTTCGACTATGGGCGGACGCCCGAGGGCGTCTTCTATTACGCGATGGAGTATGTCGACGGCTTCACCCTGCAGTCGCTCGTCGATCGCACGGGGCCGGTCGCGCCGGCGCGTGTCGTGCACATCCTTCTGCAGTGTTGTGGGTCGTTGGGCGAGGCACACGAGCGAGGGCTCCTGCATCGGGACGTGAAGCCGCGGAACATCATGCTGACCGAGCGTGGTGCGGTGTCCGACAGTGTGAAGATGCTCGACTTCGGACTGGTGCGTGATCTCGGCCAGGGCCTGACCGAGCCGGACCGTCTTGCGGGGACGCCGATGTACATCGCGCCCGAAGCAATCCTCTCGCCGGATACCGTGACGGCGCAGGCGGACCTCTACGCGCTGGGCGCGGTGGGATACTTTCTGTTGACTGGGACCGCGGTGTTCTCGAGTGGTCCGATGCTCGAGGTCTTCGAACGACATCTCACCGAGGAGCCCGATCTACCGTCCGAACGCCTGGGCCGAGATCTGCCGCGCGACCTGGAGACGGTCATCCTGGCTGCTCTGTCCAAAGATCCGGCGGACCGGCCGGCAAGCGCGGTGGAGCTGGCCGAGATGCTCCGCGCATGTGAGCTGGGGGCGTGGTCGCAAGCGGAGGCGAAGCTCTGGTGGGAGGAGTTCGGCGAGTCGGTCAAGGCCGAGGTCTCGCAGGGCGACGAGGAACGTAGCTCGATCCTGGCCTCCGGGATCGAGATCACCATCGGGGCTTCGGACCGCCGATGAGGTGCGGGGATCTGCGGCGATGATTCCGGCCGGGTCGAGTACACGCGGCGCCGTGTGGGCGTCGATGGGCGTGGCCATGGTCATGATTGCTCAGCAACTCGCGGGCAAGGCGCTGCGCGATGGTTTCTTCTTGTCGCATTACGAAGCCAGCTCGTTGCCGTCGGTCATGGCCACGGCGTCCGTGTTGTCCATAGGTCTGGTGCTCGGGGCGGGGCGGCTCTTCCGGCGTGTCGGGCCTTCACGGGTCCTGCCCGGGCTGTTCGCCTTGAACGGCGTGTTGTTCGTAACGGAGTGGGCGCTCTCCGATCAGCTCCCTCGGGTCACGGCTGTGGCGCTGTTCCTCCACACGACGAGCTTGGGTGCGGTCGTGGTCTCGACCTTCTGGTCGGTCGTGAACGAGCGGTTCGACCCGCACACCGCCAAGCGGGTAGTGGCGCGGGTCGCAGGCGGCGCGACGTTCGGCGGCGTGATCGGCGGCCTGGCGGCCTGGCAAGGGGCGTCGCTGGTGGCGGTTCCGACGATGATCCTCGGGTTGGGCGGGCTGAACCTCCTCTGCGCGCTCGGAGCGAGCCGCATCGGCGGAAGCAATCGCCCCGTCGCGGGTCCGTCCGTCTCGGCCTTGTCGATCCTCGAGGAGACGCCGTACCTACGGCAGCTGTTCGGGCTCGTCTCTTTGTGCGCCTTCGCGGCTGCGGCGTACGACTACGTGTTCAAGTCGCAGGCGGCGGCAACCTTTACCTCCGATGCCGATCTCGTGTCGTTCTTCGCACTCTTCTATCTCGGCGTTTCGGTCGCGACCTTCATCTTGCACGCTCTCTTCGCCAACCGGTCCGTCCGCGTCCTGGGCCTGGGCGTGAGCGTTGCCCTTCTGCCGGGGGCCACCGCTGGACTTGGCGTCTTTGCTCTATTCGCGCCGGGCCTACTCTCCGCGATCGTGATGCGCGGGGGAACCGCGGTCGTTGAGAGTTCCCTCTACCGCTCGGGCTACGAACTGCTCTACACGCCCCTGTCTCCGTCAAAGAAGCGTTCGACCAAGACGCTGATCGACGTAGGCGCCGACAAGGTCGGCGCGGCGTTGGGTGGTGGCTTTGCCTTCTTCGTCCTGGGGATGGTGCCTGGCATCGCGACTCAAGTCCTGCTGGTGACCGGTGTGGGCGTGGCCGTCGTGGCGTTGTTCACGACCCGGGCTCTGCAGCGCGGGTACGTGGAAACTTTGGAGTCGAGCTTGCGCCGAGGCACTCTCGCGCCTGAAGACGCCGAGGCCGTCGATCCGGCGACGGCCGAGGTCGTCGCCGAATCCAGTGCCGTCATCGACAGGGCGAATGTCCTACGGAGCATCGAGGAGCGCGGCCGGGAGACCCCCGAGCTTGGCGAGGCCCTCGCACGCTTCCGCCGGGAAGCGGCCGCGCGTCCCGCTACGCGGAGAACGGCGCCCGCGCGCACGAGCGGTCGTGCGCCTCGCGCGCCCGAGATCTCCCGGACGTCGGGGACCGATGGCGTCGTCGAGATCATCGAAGCGCTGCGTACGTCGGACGTCGAACGGGTCACGGCGGCGCTGCGTCGCGCGCAGCCGCTGCAGGCTCCCGTCCTGCCGCATTCCATTGCGCTCTTGGCGGAGGACCATACGGCTCACGTCGTGACTCCTTTCCTCGCTCGCGTGGCGCCCGCGCACACGGGGATTCTGCTCGACGCCTTGTTGAGCCAGCGGAGCCCGCTGAACACGAGGCGGCGCGTCTGCGACGTCCTGCGCGCCGTGCCCACCCAGCGTACCGCGGACGGGTTCGCCCGCCTTCTGCTCGACGACTCTTTCGAGATGCGATTCCGCGGTGCCGTCGGACTCCTCGCCGTCATGCGCGCCAACGCGAAGGTCGAGGTGCTCGCCGACATGCTCTGGAGCGTCGTGACGAGAGCGGCGGAGGATTGTCGTCTTCGCTGGGATCGGCGCCTGGCCCTTCGCGGTCAGCTCGCTTCGGGATCGACGCTGGCCGAGCGTGAGGAACTCCGCATCGAAGAGGGGCTCGCGCACGTGTTCCATCTTCTCTTGTGCGTGCTCGATCGCGAGCCCCTGAGCCTCGCCCTCGACGCGTTGGCGGAGGAGGGCGCGGCGCAGAGGGGTACCGGTCTCGAGTACCTCGACCAGGTGCTTCCGGCCGACCTAAGGACGACGCTCTGGCCTCTGGTGGTCGAGCGTGAGCTCTCCCGCCGGGCGCTTCGTGCGTCCCGGGAAATCCTCGACGACATCGTCGAGCGGGACGTTCCGCGACGCGTCGACCTGGAGGCATTGAGGCAGCAGATCGAGGAGCGTCGCAGAGCGAAGTGACCGCTGAGATCCGCAGTTCGCGGCCAGGAACGTGGGTCTCTTGTGTCGATGACTCACCCGAGTAGTGTGCGGACTAGAACTTCAAAGGAGAAGACGAACATGCCCAACCCATCACAGCCGTCGCACGAACTCTTCCTCGTAGGCGTCGCCAGCCTGAAGAAGAACTCCGGCTGGTACCTCGCCCTTGGCATCGCTCTCGTCCTCCTTGGCACGATCGCCATCGGCTCTTCGCTCGTGATGACCCTGGTGTCGGTCGTCTTCTTCGGGTGGCTCATGATCCTGGGCGGCGTCGCCGAAGCCGTGCACGCCTTTTGGCAAAAGCAGTGGGGAGGGTTCTTTCTCGACCTGCTTGGCGGCATCCTCTACCTGGTCGTCGGCTTCATGCTCGTGGCGAACCCCGCAGCGAGCGCGGTCGCGCTCACTCTGCTCATCGCGGTTTTCCTGATGGTGACCGGCATCTTCCGGGTCGTCGCCGCCGTCGCTGGCCGACCGCCCCACTGGGTCTGGGTGCTTCTGAGCGGCGCCTTGAGCCTGGTTCTCGGCATGATCATATGGGGCGAGTGGCCGATCTCGGGGCTGTGGGTGATCGGCCTGTTCGTAGGCATCGAGATGCTGTTCAACGGGT
>JAJCZO010000114.1 GCA_029262355.1 Deltaproteobacteria bacterium | reverse complement strand
ACCAGGACCGTTCAGGGAAGTTCCCGTAGAAGCGGATTCTCCTACAGGTCGATGGTCCCGGCCTCGGGGAGTGCTGCCGTCAGGGGTCGGGTCTCCGTCAGTTGTGGTGGCGGAGGGGCCCGGGGGAATCCCCTGAGCGGTGGTGAGTCTTCGGAGGGAGGAGGGCGCGTGCTCGGGTGGCACCCACTTCGTCGGGTCGATCTCGTCGTCGCCGTGCAGTGCAGACGACGTGTTCTTGAGTTCTATCTCGTTCGGAACGGGCAGTCGCGCGGGCCCACCCTTCGAGTAGATCTCATTGATCGCATCGATCGCGCAGTCGTCGCAAAAAAGGAGCTTCGCGCCGGCCGCGGGGATCTCACACTCTCCGTACTTGAGCTCGCCGCACCAGGCCCTGAATTGCCGGGTCTGCGCGAACACGATAGCCTCGCCGCAGAACGTGCATGCGACGTCACTGCTGTCGCGTTGCTTCTTCCAGAAGAGTGCTCGCAGCTGGCGCCCGGCGTCCATCGCCCCCCTGCGGATGCGCTCGTTCGGCTTCGCGTGGCTCGCTAGGATGTTCGACAGGGACTGCATGCTCGCGTGTTCACGCTGGGCCCGCTCCCATGTCGTGGCCTTGACGTAGCGACGGCCGTTGAGTTCGTACTCGGACTGGTTTCCCGTGCCCAACGGGTACGTCACCGTTGGCCCGAACGTCATGTCGGTGGGCATGAGTTGTCCGATGAAGTCCGCCAGGGGCGGGCGGCGGCTCGAAGCCGTCACCAGAAGCTCGGTCGTCTGTAGCCGTATCGCTTCGGGCGAGTACCGTTCGATGATCTCCTGCCACTCCACCCGCTGCAGAGGACTCATCCTCGGCGTCGGCCAGAGCTCGTTGATCCGGTCGAGGGCTGCATCCGCTTCCTGGGGCGTCACGAGACTACCTCCGCCACCTGGGTGCCGTTCGCTCGCCACTCCTCGATATGCCTCACGTTCAATGGGTCGAGCCCAGCCGCGCGCATCTCCTCACGCTCGGCTCGAAGGCGACTCGCTTCGATTCTCACGACTCGGTTGGCTTCCTCTGGCGTCTCATAGGAACTCTCCTTGCGATTCCAGAAGGCCCCGGTGGCGATCAGGATGAAGTTCGCGGCGAACGTGTGGGGCCGAATATCCCGCGGATTCCTCGTCGATTCCTCGCGGCAATAGAGCGCCCACGCCTCCTGAACCGAACGCTCGCCGTGCACTTCCGTTAGGGGCCTGCAGTGCTCGATAAGCTTCCCGCGGATAGCCTCGGGGCTCCCGACGTTGGCGGCATACGCGCCGAGCATGACGCCGAGCCACGGTGGCCCCGTGGCTGTCACCACCGCCGGGAGCATCGCCGGCTCGTCGGGGTCCTCGTCGTCGAGCCAGAGCTCTTGCGCCAGATAGCGCACGGCGTCTTTCGCGTACCCCTCGCAGCGCGCCGCGTAGGCGTCGAGTCCACGAAAGGCCGCAGCACGCTTGTCCGGGGGGAGCTTTCGCCACCGCTCGAGGGCGGGCTTCTTGCCCTGCCGCTTGCCGTCGCGTCTCGGGTACGCCTTCCAGAACTCATCGAAGGCGAGCGAGATCGGTTCAGACTCGCCAGGGCGCGATTCGCCGCTAGGCGAGGATTCAGATTCCGTTAAGGATTCCGAAGGAGAAGATTCCGTTAAAGATTCCGAAGGAAAAGGTTTGCTAGCACCGTTTTTTCCCGGCGATTCCCGGAAATTCCCGGAGTTTCCGGGAATTTCCGCGGGTGCTTGAATTTGCTCAGCTTTTTCCGGTCCGGGTAGTTCGCTTTTCGATTCCTTCGGGTGTGGGTTTTGCCACTTCGCGAAGGCTGGGATCTGGATGTATCGCTTGCCGTCTACCGAGTAGCGCACGATGAACTGCTCTGAATTGCGCGCGAGTGAGTCGAGGAGCTGCTCAATGTCGACGTCATCGAAGGGGAGGGCGGCGTGCTTGATCCGCTTCGGTCGGTCCTCGAGACGCCCCTCTTTATCCGCCTGGCACCAAAGTGAGGCGAATAGAATCCGTGCGTATGGGTCCAGGTCGGTCAGCTCTTCGTGTGTGAAGAACGCCGGGCTCAGCATCCTCTTGCGCGCCATCTCTTCCTCCTGCTCAGAAACTGATGCCTAGCCGCGCCGGCCGGTCCGCTTGTCCCGCAGGATGCTAGCCACGCGCCGTGCAGCCTCCTTGCGCGCGAACGTCTCGTACTCATCCGGACTCCAGACGTCGGCAGCGATGCAGGCCTTCAGCACGTCGGCGATCGTGACTCGGCCACCAAGGGCGCGGAACACTGCCCGGATCTTCTGCTCCTCCGTTAAGCCGGCGATGAGGGCGCGTTCCTGTGGTGTCGGGTTGTGATGCTGGACTGCTTCAGTCTGCATGAGGTTCCCCTTCCTCTGTGGTGGTGTGGTGGTCGGCTTCGTCTTCTTCTTTAGGGTGGAACTGCGCCGCGCCGGTGAGAATGACGTAGTCGGGGCTGCCGGCGGCGAACTCACGGCGGAACTCCTCGAGCTTTTCGGGTGAGAGGTCGGCAGGCGCACGGATCACGCCGGGTTCGTTCTCGACGCGCCGAACGATCAGTGCATCGCGCTCGAGATAACGCTGGCCGCCGCGCTCGTATGTGTCAGCCTCCCAGGAATTCGGGACCTGCAGCTGGTACACCGAGAAGCTGTCGGGGTCGTCGTCCGGGAAGGCCTCGCGCCACGCCGGTGAGGTGATATACCGCGCCGCTTCAAGCGGAGACTGCCAGGCGATTCCGCCCCAGTACTCCTCGCCCCCGACGATGTAGGGCTCCCCGTCGTCGCGGATGCGGCCCACCTTCCGTGTTGGGACGCCGTCCGCCTCACCCTCGGCGAGGGAGCGGTCGTAGTTCTTTGTTCGGCCGATTGTGAACGCGAGTGTGCGGTTCGGAATGATGCCCCGGATCTCCTCGACCTCCTCAATCGAGGCACCGAGAGGCATCTCGACCGCGGGGCCGCGGATGGGTCCCGTGCGGAGCCGCGCCAGGAAACGCACGACGTCTTCTCTCGAGAATGGAATCTTCACTCATGGGCCTCCGGTTCGGTGACGTCGTAGTTGGGCTCGAGAACCCAAAGCGGGCGCCCCGTCTCGACGTGGAATCGCGTCGCTTTTGCCCTCTCCGGATCGAGTCGCTCGCCCCTGAATGCGAGGATGGCAGTGGGTTGTTCGGCGCGGTCACTCATCGCGCCGTCCTCCACTTCGAAAGAGCGTGCCCGTCGAGCCTGCATCCCCTCGCGTTCAAGAGCTGATAGAGGGCGCCTGCTTGTTCCTTCGAGAGAGACTCGATGAAGGTGGAGAGGGTGTCTTCAGTGGCGAAGATGGCGGACCGGTGGTCGATGGTGCCGACGGGGGCGGGGAACATCGATGCAGTGGCCGTTAGCATGCACGTCGCGACGAGGGCGCCCGCAAAGAAGCCGATCGAGAACTGGGCTACCGTTGGGGGGCTCGACGTCTGCCGTTGGTCAACCCACAAGGCAACGAAGCAAAGGGCGAAGTTCGTGAAGTAGAAAATGGCGAGGCCCACTAGGAACTCCCCTCCTGCGCGAACGCCGCGCCCACGTACACGCCGATCATCTGCTTGTGCGCGGATGCGCATTGCCGAGGCCGGTGGCCGACGTAGTGGATGAGTCCCTGCCTCTTCGCCCAGATCCATATGCCGCCCATCGCGTTCGGGCTGTGCGGTGGGCCGCCAATGGAGAGTCTCAAATCGTCGCCGTTGAACTCCCCCGGCTTCGTCGCACGTTCCCGAACCCACTCTCGTGCGGAGTCCCGCCAGCGTGTCGCCGCATCCCCGCCGGATTTCTCAACTCGGGAGATACCTTCGTCTCTACGACGCCTCCCTTCGGGAAGGTTGAAGAGAGGGCCGGAGTCGAGTTCGCGGTGAAGGAGTGGCATCAGAGGCCCCCGTGCTTCACGGCGCGAAAGAGTGTGCGGGCGTCGGCCGTTGCTGCATCTACGTCCCGAGAGGGGGTGCCTCGGAGACTCGGACGCCCGAGGATCTGCCCGAGCGACACCGGCGCGAAGTCCCACTGGTCGACGCCCACATTCACGACGTTCCGCACCCGCTTCCAACGGTTGTGGACGTGGCCGCAGAGGTGGAGGTCCGTGCCGGCCGGAGCGTCGACGCCCAGGCTGTCACGGTCCTCGACTTCGAGCGGGTGCGGAACGTGGCGGAGGTAGACCTTCTGCCCGTCCACAATGCTCGTCATCGAGCCCTCGATGATGTGGTCGAAGCCGGCCCTCCGTAGTGCCTTCCTGCTGTCGTGGTTGCCGACGACGATCACTATCTCGCCGGCGAGTTGGGAGCGGATCTCGGCCACGCGGGTCGCGCTCGTGAGGGCGAAGTCCCCGAGGTGGGTCACGGTGTCGGAGATGGAGACGACCGCGTTCCAGCGCCGGACCATCTCGGCGTTCATGTGCTCGACGGACTCGAAGGGGCGTCCGCAGAATTCGATGATCTTGCGGTGATCGAAGTGGGTGTCGGACGTGAAGAAGTTCATGCCGAACTCCCATCTCCGAGATTAGAGAGAGAGGCGGGGGGACCGAACGCCTCCAGTGCCTTCGGGTACGGCACGTCGAAGAACCCGAGCGCCCCCTTGAACGGAACGAACGTCGAGACAGGACGAGCGTCCGTCAGCGTGAAGTGCCACTGCCCCTCGACGTTCCACGGACTCTGTACGAGATTGTCGCCACCGCAGCCGGTCATCCTCGCGAAGCCGACGATGCCGCCAAGGCGCCCCGATGCGGGCCCGCCATCGCAGCCTAGATCCTCAGGCAGTTCGATCTGGAGTTCGTCCTCCGCGAGAAGACTCGCAGGCATCCAATCGTCCTGCGTCATCTTCTTTCCGGCGTGGATCAGAAGAGGGCCGGCGTACTCGGTGTGCCAGGTCCGGTTCTCGACGTCCTTGAAGCCGTTGACGATGAGCCAGGCCCAGGGCTGGCGGATGGAGAGGGCCTTCATCACGCACCGCCTTCCGTGAGATCCTTGACGGCATCCCAACAGGCTTGGCCGTGGGAGTAGGCGAGGCGACCGACTGGGCTCAGCGCTTCGGCGGCCCTCCAGGACCGATCTACTCCGAATACAAAGCCCCACACGTACTGGGAGCGGTCTTTGTGTTCGAGATCATCGACCCAGTCGCCTCCGGCGAGGAAGGCGGTCAAGGGGCACTCGCAGCCCTTGGTAGTCTTGAAAGACCCGCGCGTCGGCCGAACCCCCCGCTGGAGGTACGCCCCCCTCACAGTCTCCGGGAGGATGGCGATGAACGGGGTCGCGAAATCAGAGAACGCCATCACTCAAGCCCCCGGCAACTGATTGGGCGGCGCTCAGCGTCGCCCTTCTGGAGTCGAACCCACCGCGCTCGCAGGTCTTCGACGAGGAACGGTGCGGGAATGAACGCGGGCTCAAGCACGGAGCCCGCGGGGATCACCGGCATTCCGAGATCAAGCTGACGGCGCTTCATGGAGCCACCTCCGGTCCCCGCGTCCTCCGCGTAGACCTGAACCATCAGGCCACGCCCTTGGGCGCGGAGAGCCTCCTGAGGAACTCCCCCCCACGAAGCCTCGCAACCGCTTCCATGTAGTCGAGCGAGGCCAACACCTCTCGCCGCTCTTCCCGGCTAGGGTGGTCACTGCTCGACCAATAGGCGCGCCCCTCGCCGATTTCCTTCGTCTGGCAACCGACGCGGACCATCATCTTGCCCTCTCGCAGGTAGGCGAATGCCCACCAGCCGTTCGGCTGGCCACCTGCGATGACATCGGCGACGCCGCCCAGGTACGCGCCGCCCAGGTTCGCGCCGCGCAGGTTCGCGTCGCGCAGGTTCGCGCCGCCCAGGTCCGCGTCGCCCAGGTCCGCGCCGCCCAGGTTCGCGTCGCGCAGGTCCGCGTCGCCCAGGTTCGCGCCGCGCAGGTCCGCGCCGCGCAGGTCCGCGTCGCCCAGGTACGCGCCGCCCAGGTCCGCG
>JAJCZO010000113.1 GCA_029262355.1 Deltaproteobacteria bacterium | reverse complement strand
GTACTCAGCAACCACGACCGGGCCGCTCGCGCCCTCGGGCACGGCACTCACGACCCATGTTCGCCGAGCGCGGCGACGGTCAACACCTCGGCGAGTCCCCTCCCCCGCCGCCCGCGACGACTTCGATCTCCTCACACCTCCCCGACGGCCCCGTGCTCACCGATGCCCGCGTCTGGTGGAACTTGCTCCAGGACGACCTGCGGGTCGTCCACGAGAGACCGGAGACCGTATGCCGAACCCGATGAGGTACTACCCGATCCAGATCAGCGAGAAAGAACACACGACATGAACAATCGACCCGGGTTCGTGTGCCAGTGTGTGCTCCGATACGAGCAGCCCATCCGCTTCGTCGCGAGCTACGAGGGGGACCTGGGCTGGTTGATGAATGGGGCGTGGTACTCGCAGGCTGCCTGGTCGACGACGACCCCACGGTAGCTGAGGTGTTCGCCCTCGAAGAGGGATGTGAAGCGGAGCGAGCGGCTCCCAACCTCCCGTGGCAGATCGAACCCGCCCAGAGTTGAAGGTCCTCCCCCGCGCGCGACCCGTCGACGTCACCGGAGCAGCCTGCCCTTCCCCATCGACCGCAACGACCTCGATCTCGTCCACGTGCCCACCCCCACCGTCACCGTCACCCGATTCGGCAGACCAGCCACTGCGGCGGTACGGTGGGGGAACGACAGTGCAATGCACCCATGGAGCCGACGCCGGGGCCGCCCATCAGTGCGGCGAACCCTTGCTCGTCGAAGCGCCGTTGTGCTCAAGTCATGACATGCGACTTCATCTTCGCTCCCGCCCCGACCCACGCACCAGCCACCTGCTGGTCGCCCTGCTGTCCTCGGCTCTCGTCCTCCCTACAGTAAGCGGCGCTGAGGAGTACACGTGCCCGACCGATCCAGGATTCTGCTACTTCGACGTCGGCAACGACGGCTGCTTCGACGGCGGAACGGATACGGGTCCGATCGACGACCAGCTCGAAGCCGGACCGTTTCCAAGCCCGCTGCCGCCGGGCGACGATCTTCCGGTGGCCCCCGGCTCGATCGTGTGCCCTCCGAGCGTGAAGCGTCTCGACCTCCCGTACGGCACGGCCACCGACTGGCGGACAGCGCTCGGCAGCGACATCAAGATCTTTGGCGCGAAGATCATCTACAAGGCCACCTTTGTACAGGGGCAGAGCGACGACCAGATCACCCTGCGGTCGGGTGGCGACCTGGTACTCGTAAAGCCGATGTCGATCACGTCCCGCAACGCCGCCATCCCGCGCCCCGTGGGGCTTCACGCCGAGGGAGACGTGATGATCGAGGACGGCATTCAGGTCAAGAAGTCGTGCCCCACCCCGGGGCAATGCCAGCGAGTCGAGATCTTCTCCACCACCGGCGACGTCACGTTCGGCGAGAAGAGCAAGAACTCCGGAAGCCGCTTCGACGTCACCAGCGGCAATGACATTGTGCTTGGCGACAAGTCGCGGATCACGACGTACCAGATCTCCGAGGGCATTCGACTCGAAGCGGTCGGACAGCTCTCGATGTCCCGGCCCAAGATCAAGACGGGTGATCTCCGCGTTGCCACAAACGGTGTCACGATCACCGGCATTGGAGTCTTCAAGACCGAGGACGGGACGAGCATCGACGCTGGCACGGGCGACCTCGTCGCGGAGGCGCTGAAGTTCGATTCGAGGAACAGCCTCTTCGAGTTTCAGGGCGAATCGATCCTAATCGGAACCCCGACCGGGAAGACCTCGAAGTTGAAGGCGAAGAAGGGAAGCCTCCACTTCATCGCCACGGACGAGATCTCGATCGTGAACACGAAGATCATCGTAGAGCGCGACGTACTCCTCGACCAGGGGGGCACGACCTTGTCTGTGCTTGCGACCCGGATTCAGGGATCGGGACAATACAGCGTAACGGGCTTTTCGACGACGACGATCCAGACCGGCCCTGGCTCGGTCTGCAACCTGACGGACACCGACTTCGTCTCCATGATCCTCGCCGACGACTGCGGGACTGTTGTCGGACCGTGACGGCGGCAGAGCAACGGGGTGTGCAGATCTCGGCCCTCCCCTGTTGAAAGTGGACCCAGATCCCGAGGACCTCCCGGTGGGGTCCGGTCGCGCCGACGACGAGCGCCTCGGCCGCGAACACGGTGACTGCTTTCGCGTCGCCGTCCCATGCCGTGTGCAACATCGTCCTACTCGTACTGCGTCAACTCGATAACAACACCGTCGGGCGCAGCCACGTAGGCGTACGTGAGCCCCGACGGCTCGTGCACTACTCGTTGAACCCGCGCTCGGACTCCCGCCGAAGGAGGCGGTAGTACGGGATCGTTCCATCTGGGTCGCGCAGGTCGTCGAACTGGAAGTCGTCCCGCGCTTGTCCGAGAGAGTGATCGACGACTTCGGGCACCAGCGGTCGCAGAGGGCAATTCCAGTTCGGCAAATGAGCAAAGACCGTGCTGGTCCGCGAACCTCCCGCAATCTTCTCCGGAGGAGGGTTCACCACGCGGTGTTTCGTGGCGAGCGCCCGGCCCTCCGTCAAGTACATCAGAGACTCGCCCACGTTCACCACGAAGTACCGATCATCCGGCTCCACCGAGCGCCACTCGCCTTCTCCCGGCAACATGACCTGCAAAGCCGAGAAGCCGTTCTCCGGCGTGCTCTGGTGGAGGAACGTGAGGAGGTTGTCGTCGTAGTGGGCGGCCATCCGGACCCCGCCGGAGACCACCTCTGGGTAGTGGAGGAACCGCAAGACATCGGCGGGGCGGTCGAGCCACTGCTTCCACGCATCGGGCGGAAGGCCCAACGCGGCGCGGACGGCGGCCATCAACCGCCGGGAGAGTGCCTGCATGTGCTCGAAGTAGGAGAGCCACGCCCGGCCAAAGTCCTCGTTCGGGAAAACGTTCGGCCCAAAGAAGGTCTCCGCTTCTGGCGCGTCATAGTACGCGGCTGCCTCGGACCGATCGGACACCGTAGGCTCGTAGCCCATGGTGTATTTCTCACAGAGGTCGCCACCGCCGTACTCCCCTGTGCCGAAGCCGGACTCCGTGTCCTCCGCCCGCAGGGCAGCGAATCCCCGGAGAAAACCGTGGTACTTCTCCTTCTCTTCGGCCGGGAGCGCAAAGAACCGGCGCCCCTCGCTCCGGACGGCTTCGAGCAAGTCCGGCGGGATGTCGTGATCCCGCAGATAGAAGAAACCGGTTTCGAGGAGCCCCCGCCGAAGCGGCTCGCTAACCAGGCCAGGTCCGAGATCGACGATCGGAAGATCTGCCGTGGCGTGCATGGAACGATTCTAGCGTTGCCAGCCGATCTGGGCGACCTTCTACGACCCTCCACGTCCGAATGCGTTTCGTGATCGGCTCGGTCGTGGAAAGGCGTGGGCGGGCGCAGGGGGTCGGCACGAAATCCGGCACACGCAACCACCGAGAGAGCGGGCTCCCGGCACCACTCTTCGCGGGATGAGGTTGTACGAAGCGAGCGCCAGCGGAGTACTTCTTTGGGACACCCGGTGCCCCGGCTGGGGCGACGCACGCCGCTAGTGACGGCCGCGATCTATCACGATATGCTCGCCCGCCATGGGACCCATGATCCGAAGGGTGGTGTGTCTGATCGTGATCGCCCTGCTTGCCGTAGGCTGCGCCACCACGCGGTCGGCGACCGAGCCACCTATGATCGGGGTCACCAGCATGGTTGTGAGCAGCAAGGCGATGACCGGCCGAGACGGCCCAGCCGGGATGGTCACGCCCATGTCCTATATCGAGGCCCTGAGGCAAGCCGGTGCGATCCCGGTCGTAGTCCCCCCGCTCGTCGATGACGACGCCGTCGCGACGTACGTCACGAAGCTCGACGGGCTCGTGCTCATAGGAGGGCGAGACATCCCTCCGGACGCCTATGGCGAGGAGGCAGCGCCCCAGGTCGTGCCGATGGAACGTCAGCGATGGGACTTCGAGAGCGAACTCCTGCGGCAGTGGCTCGCGACCGACAAGCCCGTGCTGGGCATCTGTCTCGGGTCGCAGGTTGCGAACGTCGTTCAAGGCGGCACGCTGATCCAGGACATCTCCACGGAGGTGGGCGATACGGTGTCGCACCAGGCACCCGACGGGGCGTGGCACAAGGTCAACATCGACGAGGGCAGCCAACTCCACGCGATACTGGACGAACGGGAGACCCTGGTCTGGGCGCGACACCACCAGTCGGTCGAGACGGTAGGCGAAGATCTCGCTGTCGTAGCCCGCAGCGACGACGGAGTGGTAGAGGCGATGGAGATGCCGGACAAGCCGTTCGCGGTGTTTGTACAGTGGCATCCCGAACGGATGGACCGGACCAACCACCGCGAGAAGCTGTTCCAGGCCCTTACGGAGGCCACCCTGGCACGCTCGAACTGACCGGGGCGCCCGTCATTTGAACGGACTTGGACCCGGGCGAATCACCTTCTCCACACCGGACAGCGCCGTGCTCGAAGCGAGCGCGAGCGAAGTTCCCTGACGCGCCCAAGTGGTTTGTTCAAGAGCGTTTGGCAGAGTTCGCCGATGGATCGGCACTCATCTCCAGCATTCAGCCCACGCTCCTCGATGGAATCCGGGAGAGCGGAACAGGAACGTAGAGTTCGCAACTGGGCTGCCGGTGTAGACGGTGAGACGTCGATGTCGATCCTTGCCCGTCGATTCGTCCAGAGCAGCGGGAGAACTCCAGCCCTGTCTGTGCTACGGAATCGGGCGCTGCCTAATGGAACAGGTTCAGGCCGAGGGGGATCTGCACCGCAGGAGAGACGTATGGATGCCATCGAACCGAAGGCGGGCGACATCGAACCTCTGTCGAAAGTCCTCACGCGAGCGTTCGCGCACGATCCATACCATCGTTGGCTGTTCCGCGAAGATCGCGCGTGGCGCGGCGGTAGCCAGAAGATCTGGTCTCGCGTACTCCGCGCCACCCTCCGAGATGGTAGGTTGTTGACGACCTCCGAACTCGCAGGAGCGGCTCTCTGGGTGGAGCCGAGCACCACCCCTCGCATACTGGATACTCTCGCGGCACTTGCCATTCTTGCACGCCACTCGACAAAGCGGCTGCCAGCGCTACTTCGGGGACTCGCTCTCCAAGAGAGTCACAAGCCCGAGCAACCATACTGGTATCTCTTTGCCGTCGGGACAGATCCAGATCGAGAAGGCCGTGGGGTGGCGACATCGGTCATTCGCCCAATCCTCGATCTCTGTGATCAGCAAGGTCTGCCCGCCTACTTGGAGACGTGCACCCCGGCCAACGTGCCGTTCTACGAGCGTCGGGGATTCGAGGTCCGTTCAAAGTTCGACCTTCCCGACGGTCCTCTCACGTGGGGAATGCTCCGCCCCCCTCTCACTGCCGCTTGACCATGAAAGGCGAGGACGTTCCGACGCTCGTGACGGCCTACCGAGGAGCTACCCGCCGACGACGACCTCGGTGCCGCTGGACGATTGGCATTGAGGCCCCGCCACTGCGTCCTCCTGCCGAGTGGTCACTTCAACGGTTCACGTCAGCACTCCAGTCCCTCGTTCTGTCTATTCTTGACTCTTGTCCCGAGGAAGAATCAGAGACGTACCGACGAGATCCACAGGGAGGATCTCGAACAGCAGGTGCTTGCTGACCTTGCCTGACTTGTCGACGACTCGGTGGCTGACATCGCCCGTCTCGAAGAAGAAGTCGCCCGATTGATAGGTGATCGTCTCATCAGGCAGGATGTACTCCATCGCCCCTTCCGTCATCTGCCGGATTCCGGGGCCGAGATGGTTGTGATCTCCGACGTAGCCCCCAGGCGCGATCATGATCTCGGTCACCCGCAACTTGTACTTACCCACGAGTTCCGGGATGTGGCGTCGTGTCCGGAAACGTGGCCGAGGCAGTTCTTCTCGGTGAAGACCGTCCCTCGGCGAGCCTACAGCCGAGGACTCGGCTCGTCGACATTGCCAGGGCGCGGCGTCTCGGGGATCCTGCCGTCCGATGCCGCCGACCGCATTGCACTTCCTTCTCCTGACTTTCGCCGGATGGGGGAACAGGCGGCAGCAGGAAGTCGTCGAGTGCCTCATCGAGGAGAACCGCGTCTTGCGCGAACAGCTCGACCGTCAGCCCGGCGGTCGGCGTATCCGCTTCACCGACGACCAGCGTCGGCGGCTCGCCGCCAAGGGGAAGCCGCTCGGCCGGAAGCTGCTGCACGAGTATGCGGGCCTCGTCACGCCGGACACGATCCTTCGCTGGTATCGGAAGTTGATCGCAAAGAAGTACGACGGAAGTGCGCGGCGCAGGCCGGGGCGACCTTCGAAAGCGCCAGAGACTGCGGCCTTGGTGGTCCAGCTCGCCTGCGACAATCCTGGTTGGGGCTACACCCGCCTTCGCGATGTCATGCGCAGCCTCGGTCACGAGATCGGCCGAACCACCGTCGCGGCGATTCTCACCGACCATGGAATCGAACCATCCCCCGAGAGGCGCAATAAGACATCGTGGAAGATGTTCCTCAAGGCCCACTGGGAGGTTCTCGCTGCAATGGACTTCTTCACTGTCGAGGTCGTGACGCTCGGTGGGCTCGTCCGATACTCGGTTCTGTTCGTGATCGAGCTGAGCACACGCAAGGTTCACATCGCCGGGATCACGAACCAGGCCAATGAAGCGTGGATGAGGAACATGGCGCGGCACCTCACCGATGGTTTTGACGGGTTCCTGCTCGGCAAGCGTTACCTCATCCTTGATCGAGATCCGCTCTTCACCCGGAGTTTCCGCGCCATCCTCCGGGGCAGCGGCGTAGAGCCACTGCGTCTGCCTGCACGAAGTCCGAATCTGAATGCCTACGCGGAGCGTTTCGTACTCTCGATCAAGTCGGAGTGTCTCGACAAGATGGTTCCACTCGGAGAACGGCACCTCCGGCACGCCGTCAAGGAATACGTCGAGCACTATCACCGAGAGCGTCACCATCAGGGGCTCGACGGCTCCATCATCACGCCGCAGGAGTCGGTGCGGGGCGACAGCCCGATCCGATGTCGTCAGCGGCTGGGCGGAATGTTGAACCACTACTACAGAGAGGCGGCGTAGCTACGGGTGCCGGGTTTCCGGACACGACGGGGGCTCGACAGCTCCATCATCACGCCCCAGAACCCTCCGACGGCCAACGGACCGATCCGGCGTCGCGAGCAAGTCGGCGGAATCCTGAACCACTACTACAGAGAGGCCGCATGAGGACGGCGGCCGGGTTTCCGGACAGGACGAGAACGGACTCGACGACGCTACGACAACAGACCTTGCCCGCGAACGATCGAAACCGCATGCGTGCGACGGCGGACGCCGAGCTTTTGGTAGACGTTCTCGAGGTGGGTCTTCACCGTGCTCGGGGCGACGAAGAGCTCCTTGGCAATCTCGACGTTGGACAGGCCTCGGTCGACGAGACGAATGACCTCGAGCTCGCGGCTAGAGAGGCCGAGCGACGGGGCGGCGGCTTCGGATCGCCCCACCTCGATGCCGAACCTGGCGGCGAGGCGGCGTGTTTCGGGCTCCGGAATGCGGTCGGCCTCTAGCGGCTCGAGCGACTGGAGTAGCGCCTGGCGCGCCGCCGCGTGGCCATCGCGGCGCTCACAGGCGACAGCGTGCGTGCGGATGACCGCTTCGTTCTGCGGTTCGATCACCAGCGCGTGCTGTAGATCGGCGACTGCCCGGTCGAGCTCATTCCGCCCGAGACGTAGCTCGGCTACGCGTAGGAACCCGCCGACGAGTCGGGATCGAATCCGCTGGCGTTGGCTGTCGCCCCAGCTCGGATCGGATGCGTCAGCGAGGTAGTCGCCTCGATGCAACCCGATGGCCTCCTCGTACGAAGAGAGCGTCGTGCCCGGATCCCCGGCCGCGTCGGCCCATTCCGCTCGCTGAATCGCTTGTTCGAAGCGACCCGCGTCCACCGCGAGTCCGTCGCCCACCCGCAAGGCCACGACGTCTCCGGTCTGGGGCAGGAAGAACGATGGTGCACCCGCGTCGCGGTCGGGCTCGAGGAGATTTCGGATGTGGCTCAACGTGACGCGCAGGTTGTTCGCGGCCGCGCTGACGGGAAGCTCGGGCCAGACGTCCCGGCAGAGATCCTCGCGCCGGCCCTCGCCGTGGGCCGCCAGGTAGTGGAGTAGGTCGCGAACGCGTTCTCGCCGCAGCGCGGGATCATCGACGGTCTTTCCATCCCGCACGAGCTCGAGCGGGCCCAGGATGCGAAGCTCGAGCGCGCTTCGGGGCCGTTCGGGCATGGTGCGAAGAAGCGCCTTCGCCTCTCTGGCCACGGGCGCGACCTCGCCCTCTGCGAGGCGTCGGAGTACGTCGCGGTGATCGACGGCCAGCTCCTCGGCCACCGCCCGCGCGTGGGCGTTCCCGCGGCTCGCGGATGCGACCGCGAGCTCGAGGATCATCGGCGGAACGAGCGCAACCGCGAACGATCGATACGTGTCCCACGGCAATGTGGCGGCGGGTTTTGTTTCGCCACGTTGGCGGAACGCGAGTAGAGCCTCGGCGGTATCGAGCGCCAGTGCCCAGCACGGTCCGCGCTCTCGCCATCCAGTGACTCGCGCGCGGACCGTCTCGGAAATCACGGAGCCCAAGGCGGAGGCGCGCAACGAGTGTCGGTGTGCGAGCGTTGCCGGATCGTGTCTCGCGAAGATCTCTTCGATCGCGCGCCGAGCGGCAAGTTCGTCGCCTTCGCACGCCGCGAGCGCCATGCGGCCCGTCGCGTACGCCATGTTGGCCCGGTCTCCGAGGCCCCGCTCGATGAACGTCGAGGCCGACTCGAGATGCCGCCGGGCGACGGTCGTACGACCGAGGCACGCGTTCTGAAAGCCGAGGATGGAATGGGCGACGGCTTGGTTGTGGGCATGACCGCCGGCGCCGTCGGGCAGACCTGCGTCCATCAGCGCGAGATCCGACGGGTCGAGCCGACCGGAGAGCCACATCCCATCGAACTGCAACCCCCAGAGCGCAGGCAATATGAACGTCGTGGCCGTGGGGATCGCAGCCTGGATCTCGGCGAGCGCACGGTCCGGCTGCCCGGAGTCCAAGAAGGCCATCGCAGCGATGACAGCGTCTGCGGCACCCAGAACGCTCGCGGCGCCGCGCCGCCTCGCCTCATCGATCAAGACCAGCGCGTCTCGGGATCGGCACTCTACGAGTGCGAGCGTTGCTCGTACAGAGATCGCGCCCTGCTTTCCTGGCTCGCCGCCGAACTCCTCTGCTTGTCGTGCGATCGCCTCGAGTCCGTCGCGATCCACGCGGAAGAACGCGAGGTAGCTCAGGAGCGACAGCGTGACGTACGCCGAGGCCATGTCCCCCTCATCGCGGAGGCCGCGCTGTGCGGATAGGATGAACGGCTCTGCGCGCAGCGGATCGCTGTGCAGTACGAGCAGTCCCTTCAAGAGCTCGCCCAGCGGCGTCGACACCACGGTTCGCGGCAACGTTGCGATCAACGTTTCGAGCGCCTCGGGCGCCATCGACTGCCAGTCGGCTTGGACGAGATGCTTCAGCATCGGGACGATGTCCTCTTCCCGATCGTTGTGCAGGCAGAGTTCGGTTGCTTCGCGGTAATACCCACCCTCGGCCAGGTGCTCCAACGCGTGCTGGAACTCCCTCGATGACCACGCCGGATCGATCGACTTGAGGACCGGCTCCCACAGCGCGTGAAGGCGAACCGCGCCGTTCGGCTCGACGCTCGTCAGCGGCAGATCCGCGACGAAGTCCTCTACCTGGGCGTTTGTCCCGGTGATCGCTGCGATTCTGGCATCGTCGATCCAATCGAGCGGCGCGAGGCGCGCGAGCCCCGTCCGGCGGGTCGGCGACAGGCCCTGCAGGATCTCCTCCCAGAGGTAGGACTCGACGCGTCCGGCGCCGACGGTGGCCGTGAGCTCGACCAGCGCTGGCCAGCCGGCTCGGTGCTCGGTCGGCGCGGCAGCGCCTCGCATGCTGAGGAACGTTGCCTGTTCGGCCGGCGTGAACGCCAGGTGATCCTCGTCGATCTCGATCGCCTCGCCCGTCGCGAGAAGCCGCGTGATCGCGACCGGGGGAGGTCGGCGCCCCACGAGCACGAGATGACCGTTCGCGGGTAGCTCGTACAGAAGACGAGCGAGAAGGTCGGCTCCGGGGCCGCCCGGCTCGACGTGGTGGACGTCGTCCAGGATCAGGGTGATCTCGGTCGGAGATCGACGCCAGATCGCGTCGCAGACCGAGTCGACCACATCCCCGCCCGCGCGCGCCTCCACCGCCGCGCGGAGCGCCGCGCCGAGTTCGCTCGGACGCGCGTCGCGCGCACCGAGTCCGAGCCAGCAATCCATCCCCTGTGAGCCGTCCTCGTTCGTCTCGAGTGCCTGCAGGAGGAGCGTCGTCTTGCCGAAGCCGGCCCCCCCGCGCACGACGGTGAGTCGCCGTTGAAATCGGCCCGCCATGAGGTTCACGAGACGAGGCCGGTGAAGCCACTGGCCGGGCTTTCTACGAGGAGGCGTGAGTCGGAAGGGGGAAGCCATGGTGATCGGGCGGGCACGTACAATGCCCTCTGTATGCTGCTCCAGTTCTAGTACGTTTGGAACGTTCGTTTCACCCCCGTTAATTGGCTTTCCAGACGATCCGTCAGCCCCACCTGCCCAAACCGCGCGCCGCGACCCGGCCTCGACCGAGTCTATAGGGCCAGAACCCGTCGTTCGGCGGATATTCGCCCGAAACGGCCGCTGATAGCGGATGAGGTGAGGTGGGCGACCCGCGTCTCAGTCCCTGAGTCACGGAGTCCGCACTCGGCGGGAGCAGCGGATGAAGACCTTGGCCAACACGATCACTTTTCTGGTGTCCTTCGTTCTGGTGTTTCAGCCAGCGATCGAGGTGGTTCTCGCGCGAAACGCCCAAGATCGCTCGTTCCAACTCCTCGAACCCTTCCGGGTGAGTCTGGCGAGCGCCCAACCGACCGCGGTTCCGTTGCCGTCCCCACTGCGACTCACCCGAACGCAATCTGCCTATTCGATCGACACGGCAGCAGGTGAAATTGCCATTTCCTACCATGCGGTAAACGTGGGTACCGAGTCCGTGGAGGATGTTCTCCTCGTGACGACGCTCGCGCCGGGCGCCACCCTGATCGAATCGACGCCCCCCGCCGAGGTCTTTGGTCAGACCGTCGCGATCGTTCTCCCTTCGGTCTCCGTCGACGAAATGCAGACGGCGACGCTTCGCGTCGGACTCCCTTCGGGCGGGGCGCCGCTCGCAATCGACGACGGTGCGAGCGTCTTCGGCAGCCTCCATACCCGCGAAGCATCGGGCGAGATTGCCCCCACCGTCCTTCCGCAGTCCGTCGGCGTCGATCCGGCACTCCTCGCACCGACGCCGGACGCCCGCGCCGACGACACAGACACGCAAAGATACGTCGCCGAGGTTGGCTGCGACGGTGGCGACATCTATAGGTTCGTACGCGACGAGATAGGGTACGAGGCCTACCGCGGCTCGCTCCGCGGCAGCCGGGGGACGCTCTGGAGCATGGCCGGCAACGCGCTCGACCAGGCGAGCGTTCTGATCGCCATGCTGCGGTCATGCGGCATCCCTGCGCGGTATGCCGTCGGAACCTTGGGCACGGCGCGCTCTCAGGAGCTCATCGGTTCGATGTTCGCCGAGCCGCTGGGCATCGTCGGCGCGCTGGACCCCAGCGACGTGCCCGGTCTCGATGGCTTCGACATCTACGGGGTGCTCTCCGACGCGGTCCTGAACGCGCCGGGCGCCGACGAGACGTCGGACCCCGAGAACGATGCGGATTTGCTCGAGACCGCGCGTCGCCACGCGTGGGTCGAGTTGTGGGATGGGAGCGGCTTCGTCGCCGCGGATCCGACCTTCACGGGCGCCAACATCGGCGACACGTTCACGTCGGCCGACCAGACGTTCTCCGAGATCCCGGATTCAATGCGCCACAAGGTGCGCTTCCAGCTCGTCGAGGAGGAGTACCCCGTCGATGTCTTCAACGGCATTCTCGCGGCGGCGTACTACCTGGACCCGTCCGACGAACTGGTGCGCAACGGCGTCAAGCCGGTCGGCGACGTGTTCGTCCAGGAGGTGGAGGTCCTCAATCACACGGTGCCGACGGTCTCCCTCGTCGGAGAGCCCGTGTCGTTTGGGCACATCGTGGAGCACGAGCGCTTCTTCTCGACCGTCGAGTTCATCTTCAACACCTACTCGCCCTATATGCAGGTCGGCCGCGATACGGACCTGATCCGCGGCAAGGATTACCAGGAGGCGATGGCGACCATCGTCTTGGACCTCGCGAAGATCGTCACCGGACTGTTCGTCCGCATGACGACCGTCGACCCCGACGGCAACGAGACGCTGTACGAGCACGTGTACCATGATCGCTTCGGGCTCGCGCAGCGCGTCGGCGAAGAGCCGATCGGTCCGCCCGATCTTTCCGGCGATCCTTTCGTGACGGAAGTCAACACGATCGAGATCTCCGTGCCTGTCTCCGATGTGCACCAGCGTGTCGCATCGCTGGCCATCGAGCGGTCCCGGGCCGCGACGTTCGAGTTGAGCGAGCGATTCCCCACGGCCGCGACCGACGATCTCTCGACGTACGCGGACGATCAGATTCGCGACCTCCAGACGCTCTCGCGTGAAGCCGTACAGGAGATGAACAACTTCGACCTGGCCGCTCTCTCGGTGGTGTGGGACAGGGTGATGAACGGTATGGCGGCGTACGCCGGGACGCGCGCCTACCTCTCCGAGCCGAGGCTCTTCGTTGCGAGCACCTACGTGCGCGAGCGCGGAACCAGCCTGGTGTTTGGACAAAGCACCGACCTTCGGAAGTTCGACGTCGAGGTCATCCCCTATCCGGGCGAGCGGATGAGCACCGCCTTCCTGGCGCGCGCATTGTCCGGGCAGATCCTCACCGTCCAGGAAACCGCGAGTCTGTTCCGTCAGGCAGATCCGACGGCGTCCGCGTTCGGAGCGATGGACATCATCCTCGCTTCTGCGGAGCAGGGCATCGAGCTCCGCATGATCGGCGACGGCAATCAGCTCGAGGTCGAAGATCTGAGCCTGAGCGCAGAGGCCAGAGCCCGACTCCGGCTCGCGCTCGGTAGCGGTAAGACGGTGATGGTGCCGACCGAGATGGTGACTATCGACGGTGACACGACGACGGCGTGGCTGGAGATCGACATGCTCACCGGCGACACCATCGGTGTCGCCGAGGACGGGGGTCACCAAGCCGCCATCGACTATTCCGTGATCCTGAGGGACGTCGGCCTCAATATGCTCAGTTTTCTCGGAAGCATCGCGTCGGTTCTCACCGTGCTGGCGGGACTTTACCTCGATCTTCCAGGGAAAGCCGAGCAGTGTAACCGAAACGGGGGGGCGTCGTGCGGAGTCATCGGCGCGAAATCGCTCGGCCTCGCCGTTCTGGGGCTGATGTGCACAGGGGTCGTCGGTGGCGTTGCCGCAGTATTCCTCGGGCCGATCGGATGGATCGGCTTCTTCATAGTCGCCGTCGTTTGCGCAATCGGCCTCAACCTCTACGGCGAGGCTCTCAACGATCTAGCCAACGACCCTCCTCTTTCCGCCCGAGGCATTCGAAGCTTCGGCGTCGGCGCCGCCAGCACCGACGTCGCGTCGGTTTCCGCCACCGCGCGCCTGCCTACGGGCGCCGGCACGGTCACCGGCACGGCCCAGGCGGACCACATGAGAGTCGACGGGGAGCTCGACGCCTCGACCCTGGCCGGGCCGACTGACGGCCCGCTCGCGCTGTTCCCGTCGGCCCTAGCGGGGCTCGGTGCGGGCGGCGCGAACGGCGTCGGACTGAACTTCGGCAGCTCGATCATCGCGACTGCAGTCGGCGGCGAGCTCAACGTCGACTTCGACACGGGGGCGCTGTCGATCACGGGAGACGCTCTCTCCGGTCCTGGAAACGTCGGCTTCACTGGTTTCGACGGCGCCATCGACGCTACCGACGCCGGAGGCACCGACGCGGTCATCGTCGACGGGACCTACGACCGCGTCCTGTTCGTCGAGCTCGACCAGCCGACCGCCGCCGCGAGCCACGATTCACCCGCGAGCTTTCAGACGACGTTGCACAGTAACGCGGCCGATGAGTACGGCGTCATGGGACACGCTCCCGCCGGTTGGAACGTCGATGTCTCCGACACCGGCCTCGTGAGCTTCGCCCCCCCGTTCGGTGTGCCAGCGGGTAGCTACGAAGTGCGTATCTCCGCGTTTTCGGGCGACCTCGGTGCGGAAGCCGTTGCGATGATCGACGTGGACACTACGGTGAGTGAGGGACTCGGCGTGGCGCTCGTGCAGGACGAGATCTACAACGTGCCGCAGCACGGCACGCTGGCGCTGACCAACTACCTGCTGGAGGTCTACAACGGCGGTCTCGTGGACGACGTGTTCGACGTCGCGATCTCCGGGCCGGCGGCGGCCGACTTCACGCTTGCGGCCTCGTCGATCACCATTCCGGCAGGCCAGACCGGGTTCGTCGGTGTGGCGCTCCATCCCGCCGCCGGGCTGCTGCCGGCCGGAACCCAAGTGTCGTTCACCGGCACGGCGACCGGCCAGGGGACTGGGCTCAGCGGGAATGCTTCGGCGGACTTCACGTATCCCGATGTCTACGGGATCGTTCCGGCGTTCGAGCCGCAGTACGCTTTCGGCGCGCCGGGCGACGCGATCCCGGTCGACCTCTCCCTCACCGGCACCGGAAACGGGCCCAGCAGCTTCACGCTCGACGTGACGAATGCGAGCGGTCTCGGAATCGCCGGCATTCCGTCGAGCACGACCGTTGGAGCCGGTGCCACCTCGGTCCTTCCGGTGACGGTGACGATCCCGGGCGGAGCCACGCCCGGAACGCGGGCGGCCATCAACGTCGTCGCCGATCTCTGCAATGGCATTCCCGTCCACACCTGCACGGTTCCGCAGCCTGCGACGCGAACGATCCAGCTGCTGGTCTCGGTCGGCGCACCCGAAGCCCTGTGCCTGTTCGACACCGCGCAACGCACCATCGACGGGGCGGACGTGGACGTCGCGAGAACGATCGACCTGTTCGGGAGTGCGCTCTCCGAGCTGACCCTCGATCCGGCGGACATCCGATTGCAGGCGCGCACGCTTGCTGCCGGCAACGAAGTCCTGCTGCTGCTGATCGCTGCCAATCTGCAGGCGTCGTCGACGAGCCTGAGCGACCTCCTCGCGGAGATCGCGTCCGGCGAGTCCGCTCGCGTTGCGGCTGCCGTCGGCTCCCTCTGCACCACGCTCGCCGCCTTGCCGGCCGAGATGGAGTCCGAAGCGGACAAGTTCAACTATGGCTTCACACTCGGCTTCGCGCCGGCAAGTGCCGTCGTCTCGCCGGGTGATCCGGCGATCTACAACCTCCGCATTGCGAGCATCGGTACGAAAACGACACCGGTCGAGCTTTCCTTGGCGAATCTCCCGGCCGGGCTCTCCGGATCGCTGAGCCAGACCTCCGTCACACTCACGCCCGGTGAGATCATCGACGAGAACAGCACCTCGCCCATCACGGCGACCATGAGCTCGCCAACGCCGATCACCGGCGCCGCGTTCGATGTCGCGGGCTTCGTCTCGTCGAAGCCCTCGATCACGACGAGTACGACCGGCCTGTTCGCCGCGGTCGAGGGCGCGATCGACGTGACCGTCGTCACGCCAAACCCCACCGCCGTCGAGACCGCCGGCGACCCGCTAGACGTGAGTGTCGAGCTGTTGAATCGTGTGAACCAGGCCCGCGACGTGGTCGTCGCATGGCGCATCGAGGATCCGACCGGAGCGCTGCTCTTCACCGGTACGCCGGTCGCAGCCCACGTCGGAACAGGCGGTGGCACGACGACCGTACCGCTCGGCACGGCCGCCACCACCGGATTCGCCGACGGAAACCACAACATTATCGCCCAGGTCACTACCCCGACCGGCGATTCGATCCCGGGACGTCAGGGCCGTGGCGTGTTCTTCGTCGGGCTGCCGTTCTCGGCCTACGCCACGGCGACACCGGCGCTCGTGCCCCCAGGGAGCACTGAAGCGGTCACCAGCTCGGTGATCGTGGCACCCCAGTCGGTGACGCAGATCGGCACCTTCGCGGATCAGTTCGCGAATGCCGTCGTCTCTTCGACGGGCGTGACGGACGATTCGGAGGCCGTCGGTCCGCCGCAGGGTGATGTCGCCGTGCTGCCGCTCGGAGCCGAGCTGATCGTCGACATGGGGAGCGGCGGTGAGCGCGTCGGCGATGGCGTGGGCGACGACCTGGTCATCTTCGAACGGGACCCTACGAAGTGCACCGATGTCCACGACTTCCTTTATGAAGTCGCCGTCGGCGACGATCCGGCCGGACCGTTTACGGTTCTCGGCACGGCGTCGGGCGATCGCGCCCTGGGCGACGGCTTCGACCTCGCGAGCGCCGGTCTGACGTTCGCGCGCTACGTCCGCATCATCTCGCAGGAAGACGAGCTCGGGATCGATGCGGTCTTGGCCGCGCACACCGTGAGCCCCAACCACATCCAGATCGAGCACCATACACCGCTCGGAGTCGACAGCGGCGTCGCATCGACACCCGTCATCGGCGATATCGACGAAGACGGCCGGCCCGAGATCGTCTTCACGACCCAGACCGGGTCCTCGCAATGTGAGGCCGTAGGCATCGACGGCGTGACGAAGACCGAGGACTTCCGCGTGACATACGCCGCCGGCTGCAACGGCGGACTCGGAAGCTGCTTCTGCGGAAACTCCTCGTCGGCGGCACTCGGCGACATCGACGACGACGGCTCGCCCGAAGTTCTCCTGTACCAGACGGTTCTGAACAACCGTCTCCTGCGGGGCTTCGACGCAGATGGAACCGAGATCTTGAGTTTCGTGCCGTTCCGAAACGGCTCTAGCATCAACCCCGTCCTCGAGAATCTCGACGCCGATCCCGAGCCGGAAGTCCTCTGGCCGGGCGGCTACACCGAGCTCGACGGTACGACCGGCCTGAACCAGGGGGTCGGCGGGCAGCCGGTCGCGATCGACGTGGACGACGACGGTCAGTTGGAACTCGTGATGCGAATCAACTGGGGCTTCATCAAAGCGTTCGAGACCGATGGCACGGAGGTCTGGTCGGCAGACCTCGCTGGACTGACCTCTAGCTTCTCGCGCTCTGCTGTCGCCGATTTGGACAGTGATGGAGGCCCCGACTTCGTGGTGGGACACAGCCACGACTTCGGGACACAGCGAAAGCTGACCGCGCTGGATGGTACCGACGGCAGCGTCCTCTGGGAGAACAGCTTCGACGACGCGATCGGAACGTGCTCCAATACCGGAGAGCTTTGCGGTGGTCCACACGGTCCCTGCGTCGGCGGCGGATTCTTCAATACTTGCAGCACGGTGGGCCTCTCCCAACAGACGACGCCGACGATCGCCGACCTC
>JAJCZO010000112.1 GCA_029262355.1 Deltaproteobacteria bacterium | reverse complement strand
TCCGACCGCGCATAGCCCCACCACCTCCGCCTTGAACTCAGGCGCAAACGCTCGTCTCTTCTTCCTCGTCTTCGTCATGGATCACTCCCAGCGCTTTCTCGCGCTTTATCGAATGTCCATCAAACCGGGGGAGGTCCAAGGATCGGGCTGTGTTCGTAACATCGCTCAACATCTTGCGTGATCTCAGCGTCTATCGGAACTGCCAAGCCTTCTCTCTCGGGTTCCAGGGCAACGCGCTGATCACTGAGGCGCAGATCTATCAGGGTCTTCTGTTCAGCAGGCTCCTCGTGAGTGCACTCCGAGAAGCATTTACATTCCTGAGGATCGGACTTACCGGAGAACAGAGATCGCACCAGAAGGTGCGTACAGCGAACCTATCGGCGGCGTACGAACTCGACAGCGAGGCGCAGGCTGCATTGGGTGCGGCACGGCAGTTCTTCCGCGAGCGCAAGGAGTTCGTAGAGATCGTCCGGAATCAGCTAACATTCCACTACGACTACGATCGCGCCGTTGCGAACCTTCCTGCTCTCGAAGGTGAAGACGACGGCACGGTCTTCTTCGCCCGCGATCACAACAACGCCTACTACCCCTTCGCGGAGGAGCGCATCCTCCGTTGCGTGGTCGAAGAAAGCGGGTTCGAGTGGAAGGATCGACAGAAGGCGACGATCGAACTGGTGCGAGATGTCTGCGGCCTATCCGATCGAATCAGCGATGTCCTTGGTGAGTTCGTGTACCGGTTCACGAGGAAGCACCTTGGGATGCGTGAAATGTCTCGCGGTGAGGCTGTCAGGATCGTCGTGCCGCGCGTAGACCGGGCTAGGCTTCCTCGGTTCGTTGCTCCCGCGCCAGAGCAATCGTAGCTGTCCAGTAGCGGGAGCTAGACGAAAATCATCATCGGAAGAACCTGAAGGGCGGGGCCGGTTACGGTTACGTCACTGAATTCGGCGACGATCTTGTCGCTACTGGCAATCTGGGAGAACATCGTGGCGAGAGTCTCTGGCTTGAGCATCGCGAGGCCGAGGTTTTCGAAAGCGGACATGGTCTCGTTCTTCGGAACGACACGCGTGACCTTGCCGACTACCCGTACGCTATTCTTGTGGAGTTCGCTCAGGGTAAGATCTCGAAGGTTCTCAGTCCGCAGAGTAAGGATCGCGTTCCCCGAGGTGGGCTCCGTGCACCTTAGTCGCACGTTCGAGATCGGCGTTCGGCTTCGGTCCTGATTCAAGGCCTCCCGAGTTCGCAGGACAGGATTCAGTGGAGCCGCTGGGGCCTTCTTCTTGCCCTTCTGTCTGGTTGGTGCGCCCTGCTGCGCCGGCGGTGCATCGGGCTCGGTCTTCATGGTCGAGTAGATCATCGCTGCATCGATGTAGTCGATCACGGCATTGACCGCGTTCTTCTCGAGGGTACCGGCTATCTCTACTAGGCTGCCAGCTTTCACCTCGCTGAGGTCGTCGAAGCTCTCGGGCTTGACGATGTAGCCGCTCTCGCGGCTAAGGCGATGATACAGCAGGATCGCGACGGATGCCTCGGTGTGAGCACGGGATTCCGTGCGGGTAGATCGGTCTCCCGTCTCATCGGTTGCGGTTCCGCCCGCTTCTATGCCCGCGTCGAAAATCCGCGAGAAGAGCCCCGAGAAGCCGATTCGCGCTGATCCCGTAGTAGTCGCCTCTGACTTGGAAGAGATCTCGTCTGTGACGTTTGCCTGAAACGCCAGGCCCCCTTCGATCGCTGCTGCGAAGGAGACCACCATTGGAACGTCGAGGTAGATCGGGTGAATCAGGGCAACCGGCTCATTCATCGCTGTCTCCTCGTTCGTCGGTGTTCTACTGCGAGCCTCAGCCGCTTCGCGAAGCCATGCGCCGGTGATCCCGCGAACGCGATCGTTGCTTGGCTCGCCTCGGACGAGGCACCCCTACGGGACGACGGTGACCTCGCCGTCATCGCCGAACCTGATCCGTTTGAGATCGACATCCGTGATCAGTTTGTCCGTCGAACCGTCGGCAGCGCGAATGATCACGGAGGCCTTACCCTTCGCTCGGATCCGAATCTCGCTCGTAGTTCGGGCAAACGGAACGTCATAGGTAATGCCCAAGATCGGGAGGAGCTGCCCACTCATCTGGATGTTTCCCCCCGGAAGCCAGAAGGACGCGAACGCTCTCTCGAAGTCGCCGCCAAGGTCCTCTGTTAGTCGAGCTATCGTGGTCATTACCGAGCCGTCGTCGCGCAGAATCTCGCCTACCGCTGCTTGAGCTGACGTGCCGGGGCTCTGTGCTTGAAGCCACTCCTTGGCTTTGGAGGCAAAGACGAACTCCATTCTCGCGTTGTCATAGTCTGCTGTGCAGGCGTGAAGATTGATGCATATCTCGGTGATTCTCCCGGCTTCGTCCGGGGGTTCCGAGGGCCGGATCTCATAGAGCTGGATCGGCTTGCCGACTATTCTCTCTGATGCGCCCGCGTACTCTCGCGCGGGCTTAGTGTAGCCGGTCGCAGAGAAGAATTCGCCTCCCGACACGCTCAGATCGAGTAGGCTGCCTGCCTGCTTCTGCACGTCGGGCCTCCCGACCGGGCTGCCTTTCGAGGTGTAGTCCTTCGCCTCGCCCATCCAGTCGTCGCGATCGGCTGTGATGAGAACGTCAACCTGGTAAGGCTTCGTGCACTCCTGGCCCGTCAGGTCTTGGTCGTGCAACACTCGCGCAGCAGGCTCTGCTAGCTTTCGCGCCGCAGCGGCGAGCATCTCGTAGGCTCTTCCAGCCTTGACCGGGCGGAAGCCGAAGATTTCTTCGAAGAACTTGTCTATGGGAGAGGGCTTGGCGGGCACGCAGACGATCCTAGCGCGTCGTGACGCGACGGCACCAGCGTTCCGGTCGGGTTTCCGCATGGCGTGTTCGCGCTCAGTGCACTTGCGGAGCAGATCCCTGTTGGCCCGAGGGCGCGTGCCTAGAAGTCCATTGGCCTGGAGCCACGGGGCATGCGGGCGAGCCAAAGAGGGGGTGGTCGGGTGGCTCATGATCGCGGCCTGGCTGAAATAGTAGCGGTCGCTTGGGTGCGGTCGCGGTGACCGGCGGACACCAGCGCGAAGCTTCCTCCGTACGGACTACGCCGCCGGGACGAGGCATCCCACGATTGAGCCAATTACTTCGAAGGTGGCTCCGAACGGGGCCAGAACGATGTCGTCTCCCTCGAAGAACCGGACCGGCGTTCGGAGGGTGATTGGTCCCGCCGTCGAGGCGGTGAAAGCGAGTCGGTTGCTATTACCTTGAGTCTGGAGCGCAACCTGATCGTTTCCGACCCTTCGGGCGAAGGTGATGTCGGTCACTAAGAGGTCCTTCGCAGCCGGAACCGTCATGACCGGCGTAGAAGTGACCGAGTTGCCTCCGGTATCGAATATCGCCGTGACGTGCTCGCACGGTTCGGTCGGGGTGGCGTTCGTCACTTCAACCTGGAGAGGCGTTGCTCCACCGAGCACGTTGCCGACCTCGTCGACCGTCGCCGATCCTCGGATCTTGAGCGTGTTCGGGAACTTCACAGTGAACGCCCAAGCAATGGTGCTGGAAGCGAGTAAACCGATTGCGATACCGAGTGCGAGCTTGCGCATGAGGACCTCCAGTCGAGATGGTTAAAGTGGGTCCGAGGTATGTCGCGCCTCGAAGTTCGGCGTCAAGGGTGGGTTGGACTGGCTCCCCACGGCGACGCGTTCTCGTATGGCCCCCTGGGGGCCATGCCGCGATCAGGGGTGCTGAGAAGCGCCCAGTTCTTCGTAGCGTGCCTCAGAGGAAACCCAGCAACTCTCACTTCTGCCGGTGGTTCAAATCCCGTCGGGGTCCTCGGCGAAGTTCAGGACGCCCTCGACGTCGATCTCGGCCAGCTCCTCGTCGTGCAGCTCGGTGCGGACGAGGGCGATCTCCTCGGGCAGCTTGTCGTCCTGCCGCCGGTACACCGTGTCGTCGATGCCGCCCCGGTAGAGGTACGCCTCGACGAGCTTCTGACGTCGCTCCTCCAGGTCCTCGATGCACCGGGACAGCCGTAACCGGCCCGCCTTCGCCTCGGCCCGCTTTGCGTTCCAGACGTCGAGCACGATCTCGCGGAAGAGGCGGACGTACTCGGGCTTGGGCCGAAGGCCGGTCAGGAAGTCCAGGAACCGGCCCTCGAAGGCGTCCTTGCCGATCTTCACCCGTTGGCAACCGGCGGTCCGGCAGCGGTAGTAGGCGTACTTCCGGTTGCGGCCCTTCGACCAGCTCCCCGTGAGCGGGGTGTCGCAATGCGCGCACCGGGCGAACCGTCGCAGCGGGAAATCCGCGTGGTTCCGGGTGTGGGGTGTGACCGAGATGCTCTTGCCGTCGAGAACGTCCTGGACGCGCTCGAACAGATGCTCGGGAACGATGGGCTCGAAGTTTCCCGGCACGGCGTCGATCTCCCACGCGGGCATCCGCAGGACCGCCGCGTAGATCGGTTTGCGCAGCGTCTTCTGGAACGTCTGCATCGACAGCGGCTTGCCCTTCCGGGTTCGGAGGCCGAGCGCCGTCACCTCGCGCAGAACGTCCGCCTTCGTCTCGGTGCCCTTGGCATACCGCTCGAACGCCTCGCGGATGAGCGACGCGGAGGCCGGATCGGGCTCGATGTTCTTGCGGCCCGCGCTGTCGATGGTCCGCCGGTAGCCGAGCGGGACGGCGAAGGTCCAGCGGCCTTCCTCCAGAGCCGTCTTCATCCCGGCGATGGTGCGCTCGGAGCGGACGTCATTGTCGAACTGCGCGAACGCCGAGAGCATGTTCTCCATGAGCTTCTCGGTCGAGCTGTCGCCGATGGGTTCGGTCGCCGACCGGAGCGTCACGCCGAGTTTCTTCAGGTGTGCTGCGAGGAGGGCGTGGTCGTGGTTGTTCCGGCTGAAGCGGTCCACGCGGTAGACGACCAGGTGCTGGATCGTCCCCTTGTTCTCGCGGCAGTATCGCAGGAGTTCGAGGAGCTTCGGGCGCTTGGTTGTCTTGGCGGACTCGCCTTCCTCGACGAACACCTCGCGCACGGCCCACCCGGCCGACTGGCAGAACTTCACGCAGGCGCGTCGCTGGGTCTCCAGGCTCAGGTTCTGGACCTGCTCCTTGGTCGAGACGCGGCAGTAGATCACCGCCCCGATCTCGCTCGCCAGGTCGCCTCGCGGGGCTCTACCGTTTGCGGCCATCGTCCTTCTTCCCCTGGATGGCCGTCAGCACGGCCGCTCGCTCGGCCTCGTCGGGCAATACGCCGCCCTCGAACTGCATGATCGCCGCTCGCTCGGCGACGTCCTCGCGCTCCTCGTCGGGGAAGAGGGCGAGAGCAGCATCGAAGTCCGCCGGTTTGCAGCCACCGGGTCGAGCGGGTGCAGCTGCGGCGAGGTGGTCGGTCACCACGTCGGCCATGGCGTACATCTCATCGCGAAGTCGTTCGAGCCGCTCGTCAGAAATGTGCACGTCGTCGCCGAGAATCTTCTGGCATTGCTCGGTCGTGAGCATCGGGACCCCTCGAACGCGCCGGGGGCGCGTTCTGGTTCCCGTTGCTCAGGTTCTCACTGCCACGACGGTGGTTGACGGTTCTCGACGTCGAGCGGCTCAGGATCTCTCTGCCACCGCACAACGGTACTTCACGCACTGCTGTCGTCCTTCGGCTCTTCCCGATTGTGAATTCCAGCGAAGAGGACCGCCTGGTTGTCCTCTGGGGTATACTTCTTGGGGAGCTTGCGGCGGGCCTTGATAACCTGGCCTCCGGCCTTCGAAACCTCGAATGTTTCGAACTCGTTCTCGGACTTGACTCGGACGCCGTCGGCCTGCTCGCTCACGTCGTTCTTGGGCACGTCGCCTTCAAGGCTGATTACGCGAATGTCCCCGTTCTTCACCTTGACCGACACGTGGTCGAAGTTCCCGCTGCGAAGCGCCTGAAGCAGGTCGATCTCCGGCTGGTTCTTCACCGTGATCGCGGCCCGGGACTCCATCTTCACCGCGTACAGCCCATCTGCGATGGACGACTTGACCTTGTCGGGGGACTCTAGAAGTCGGGCCGCAATGTCGTTCAGCCGCATGAAGATGTACGCCTGCGGGCGGTCGGCGCGGAAGTAGCCGTAGGTCATGTAGTCCTCGAACTCTAGGTCCGAGTCCATGACGAACGTCTCCTTGAAGTCCGTGAGCAGGAAGATGTTCAGCCCGAAGGACATCAGTTCCAAGGCTGCCTGAAAGTGATCGGCGTCCTCGCGCATCATGCACTCCAGGACGTACCGCACCTTTTCGACTGGAATGCCGTACCGCTCGCGGACCTCGGCGCAGACCATCAGCGCGAACAGCTCCTTCGGGCTGAACCTCCGCCAACCGCGTTCGCTCTCGCGCCCGCCCGGTGGCAGCGCCCCCCGAGACTCCCAGTCGTTCAGTTGGCGGTACGACAACCCCGCCTTCTCCCTCGCGTCCTTCGAGGTGTACCTTCGCTCCTCCGCCACGGTTCCAAAGTACTCCTCCAGAAATGAACGGTCAAGTTCAGTTCGGCAGACGGAGAAGTTGGCGTTGATCGCAGAGCCCGGCGGGCGTGGGACCCACGGTGGCGTGATCTCCCCCGGATCACGTCGATGATCGGGTTGCCCCAGAAGCTGCTGGGGATGGAGAGAAAGCGGACGTTGATTTCGGTGATTGGGAAAGAAGCGGGAAAGCTCCGCCGGGCCGCACCTAGGGAGAACTGCGCGGAGCCTCAAGGTCGCACCGGCCATGCGACCGGCCTCGCGCCGCTTTCCGCGTTGTGCGGCCAAGTTCTCTTGCGGTATCCATGGCTTCCGTGGTCTTCGGCCAGAACTCACCCAACGTGCTCTCGGTCATCCGAGAATGCGGTACGGCCGCCTTGGCGGTGCTGTTGCTGGCGGCTCCCGAGGCGGCTCACGCGGTAGAGATCGTCGTCGGTCCATTCTTGCAGAACGCAGAGCCGACCTCCGTGACGATCGTGTGGGAGACTGACCAAGACGACGGGGCCCCCTTCGTCGACTACGGACCGACCGTCGCGCTCGGCCAGTCGACGGCCGGGACGTCTCAGGTCGGATCGGGTGCCTCGCGGCTACACCGGGTCGATCTCGCCAGCTTGTCTCCAGACACCACC
>JAJCZO010000111.1 GCA_029262355.1 Deltaproteobacteria bacterium | reverse complement strand
GGCGGCGCGAAGCCGGTGAGCCCGTGGCGTACCTTACTTGCCGAAAGGAGTTCTACTCGCTGTCGTTCGAGGTAACTCCAGCCGTTCTCGTGCCTCGCCCGGAGACCGAGCTCCTCGTCGAGCAGGCCTTGGACTTCCTGGCTGTCGGCCGCGGTGACGCCGCGGTGGTGGACGTGGGCACCGGAAGCGGCGTGATCGCGATCACGCTCGTCCACGAGCTTCGTCGTGCGAGGGGCTCGGCGTCTGCTTCCAGCGTTCTGGCCCTCGACCGCTCGGACGAGGCGCTCTCGGTCGCGCGTCGCAACGCGTCGCGGCTGTTGTCCGTGGGCACGAACGTGGAACCGCGACTTCGGTTCGTGCGTGGTGATCTGACCACCTCCCTGGGCACGTCGCGCGCCGACCTGATCGTGTCGAATCCGCCCTACCTGACTACGGCCGAGCTCGAGAACTCTCCGCGCGAGCTTGGTTTCGAGCCGCGGCTCGCACTCGACGGTGGATCTGCCGATGGTCTGGGTGTCGTGCGGGGCTTGATCGTCGACGCCAAGCGGGTCCTCGCAGGCGGGGGCCGGCTCTTGTGCGAAATCGGGGCGGGGCAGGGAGATCAGGTCGTCGAACTCGCTCGAGGGCTGGGCTTCGCAGAGGTCGAAGTGTTACGAGATCTAGCGGGCCGTCCGCGGGTGTTGCGGGCGGACGCGGCGCAAGAAAGGGAGCGTGACCGCGGCCGTTTCACGGCCGCGCGCAGGCGCGGGGCGATTGAGCGCGGCTGAGGATTGGGGGGGGGGGCGAATGGACGAGATCATCATCAGGGGAGGGCGGCCGCTATCGGGGACGGTCGAGGTGAGTGGGGCGAAGAACGCCGCGCTGCCGATTCTCTTTGCCTCCCTTCTGACGCCAGAACTCTGTCGCCTCGAGAATGTTCCGAAGGTGGCCGACTGTCGCACCGCGCGTCACCTGCTCGAGCAGCTCGGCGTGGAGCTGGTCGAACTCGAAGGCGCGGGCTCGAACCTGGTTCTGCGCACACCCGGCGTGCTGAGCTACGAGGCGCCGTACGAGCTCGTGAAGACGATGCGTGCATCGTTTCTCGCGATGGGACCACTGCTCACACGCTTCGGATTCGCGCGCGTGGCCACGCCCGGGGGCTGCGCCATCGGGAGCCGTCCCGTGAACATCCACCTCGAGGGCTTGGCGGCCATGGGCGCCGAGATCACCCACCGTCGTGGATACGTGGAGGCGCGGTCCCCCAGCCTGGGCGAGGCTTCGCCCCGGCTGAAGGCGGCCCGGATCGCGTTGCCGATGCCGTCGGTCGGAGCGACGGAGAACCTGATCCTCGCGGCTTCGATGGCGCGCGGCACCACTGTGATCGAGAACGCGGCCCGCGAGCCCGAAGTGGTCGATCTCGCCGAAGTCATCGCCAAGATGGGCGTTCGGATCGCGGGCGCGGGGAGCTCGACGATCGAGATCGAGGGGCGCGACGAGCTCGATGGCTTTCGCCACCGGGTGATTCCCGATCGCATCGAGGCCGGGACCTTCTTGATTGCCGGTGCCGCGACCGGTGGCGACGTGACGGTCGCCGGTGCTCGCGCCGATCACCTGAAGAGTCTCCTCGAGAAGCTCGAAGAAGCCGGCGCGCGGATCGAGTGTGGCGAAGATACGGTCCGCGTCCGCCGCGGCCACGATGGTTTGCGCGGCGTCGATATCGAGACGGCGACGTTTCCGGGGTTCCCAACCGATCTGCAGGCGCAGATCATGGCCCTCCTGTGTCGCGCGGAGGGTCGCAGTCGGATCACCGAGACGATCTTTGAGAACCGCTTCATGCACGTGCCGGAACTCATCCGCCTCGGTGCCGACATCTCGGTCGATGGACCGACGGCCACGGTTCGCGGCGTCGATCGGCTCGAAGGCGCAGAAGTGATGGCCACCGATCTTCGCGCGAGCGTCAGCCTCGTCGTCGCCGCGCTCAACGCGCGGAATACGACGCGGCTGCAGCGCGTGTACCACCTCGATCGGGGCTACGAGAGGCTCGAAGAGAAGCTCACCGCGCTCGGCGCCGAGGTGGAGCGGGTTCGAGGTCCGGCCGCGACCTTCGCTCAACGCCAGGCCGCCATGGAAGAGCTCGAGAGGGCAGTCTCGGCATCCGCGGGCGGCGCCACGAATCCCGCGCCCATGCAGGCCAAGGGCCCTGAGGACGGCGAACGGTCGTGAAGCTCGTGGTGAGCACGTCCGACGCGGGATTCTCTCGCCTCCGTCGCAGGCTCGTTCGGCGGGGTGAGGCGCTTGAATCGACGGTGGAGCGCGCGGTCCGCCGGATCCTCGCCGACGTCCGTGCGCGCGGGGACCGTGCGGTAGCCGAGGCGACCGAGAAATTCGACGGTGTGCGCGTGCCGCCGTCCAAGCTGACGGTGGACCGCAAGGCGATGCGTGCCGCGTGTGCGGATCTGCCGAGGGCCGACCTCGCCGCGCTGAAGGTTGCGGCGCGTCGGATCAAGTCGTTCCACGCAAAGCAGCGCGAGCGCTCCTTCCGCTACCGCGACCGGGCCGGTGTCACGCTGGGCCAGGAGATCCGGCCGCTCGGTCGCGTAGGGTTGTACGTGCCCGGAGGGACGGCGCTCTACCCCTCGTCGGTTCTCATGAATGCGTTGCCGGCGCAGGTCGCTGGAGTGCGCGAGGTGATCGCAGTGACACCGCCCCACGAGGGCGGCGAGCCTGCCACGCTGCTCGCGGCGGCGTATATCGCTGGCGTCGACCGGATCTACCGAGTCGGTGGCGCACAAGCGATTGCTGCGCTCGCCTACGGGACAAAGCGGATTCCCCGCGTCGATAAGATCGTTGGGCCGGGAAACGCCTACGTTGCGACGGCCAAGCGGCTCGTTGCGGGCTGGGTTGGGATCGACATGGTGGCGGGGCCGAGTGAGGTCGTCGTGATCGCGGACGCATCGGCGGATCCCGAGCTCGTCGCTGCCGACCTGCTTGCGCAGGCGGAGCACGGCGAGGATTCTACCGCGATCTGCCTTACGCCGAGTGCGCGACTCGCGTCCGCGGTGGAGCGCGCGGTACTCGACCAGCTCGACGAGCTTCCCCGCGGTGAAGTCGCTCGCCAGGCGATACGAGATCACGGCGCGGTTATCGTCACGCGGGGGTTGTCCGAGGCCATCGCTCTCGCGAACGAGCTCGCGCCCGAGCACCTCGAACTCGCGGTGAAGAACCCGCGCCGGCTCGTCGAGAAGATCGATCACGCCGGAGCGATTTTCCTCGGGCACTCGAGCCCGGAGGCGTTCGGCGACTACCTCGCCGGCCCGAACCACGTTTTGCCGACGGGTGGATCGGCGCGTTTTGCGTCGCCGCTCGGGGTGTACGATTTTGTGAAGCGCACGAGCGTGATCGAGGCGACTCCGCGCGCACTGGACAAGCTCGCCGGCCCGCTGTTGCGCCTCGCGGAGATGGAAGGGCTCGAAGCGCATGGCGCGGCCGTCTCGAGACGCGTCGCCAAGCGGTCCAACCGCAAGCGTTGATGGCGCGCGCGGTCTTCACGTACGGGACGCTCGCGTTTCCCGACGTGATGCGCGCGGTGACGGGACGGACCTTCGACTCGGTCACCGGGACGGTGGAGGGCCATCAGCGGGTTGGCGTTCGTGACGCGGTTTATCCTGGCATGATCGCGGCGGCGGGGAAGGCCACCGAAGGTCGGGTGTACCTCGATGTCGACGATGAGACGCTCGGAGTTCTCGATCGCTTCGAGGACTGGCTCTATGAGCGCCGGGCGATCGTCGTACAGCTCGAAGCGGGGCCGGTGCTGTCGGCGGACGCTTGGGTCGTGCCGGCCCGCTACCGAGGCGAGCTGGATGGCGCGCCCTGGGATTCGGCGCGCTTCGAGGGCGTGGATCTCGACGGCTACCTGGCGATGTGTCAGGCGTTCCGGCGCGGCGCGCGGCACGAAAACGGGAGTTGACCGACCGCTCTTCTAGATATATCTGGTAGAGCGGTGGCGGTAACTCGTGTGAATCGGACGACGTTCGCGATCCTCGGGTACCTCACCTGCTGGGCGCCGATGTCGGGCTACGACATCAAGAAAGCCCTCCAGGGTAGTGCCAGCAACTTCTGGGCGGAGAGCTACGGCCAGATCTACCCGATCTTGAAGCGTCTCACCGCCGAAGGTCTGGTTCGCCCGCTCGAAGACGCGCCCGAGGGAGCGCGCGGCAAGCGCGTTTTCGAGGTGACCGCTGCGGGGCGCGACGCCCTCGACGCCTGGCTTGCCGAACCTACCGAGCTGGGCACGGTGCGAAATGAGTTTCTCCTGAAGCTCTTCTTCGGAAAGCGTGCGGCACCCGCCGTCCTGCGAGGGCACATCGAGAAGCACCGCGCTGCACAGGAGCGGTTCCTCGACCACTACGAGGTCGTTCGTCGAGGTCTCGAGACGTCGTTCCCGGACTCCGAAGACATGCCGTTCTGGCGAATCACATTGCGCTACGGTGAGCGTGAGCGTCGAGCCGAGGTCGATTGGTGCAATGAAACACTCGAAGAGCTCGCACGGATAGAGGCGCGCGGGGCACGCTCCGTGAAGATGAAGGCCAACACGAAAGGCAAACCATGACGACACGAGATCCCTTCACGCGGCCTCTTGGCCGCCGTCAGTTCTTGCGCTCGATGGGAGCCGCCGCGGGAGGCCTCGCGATCGCTCCCTGGTTGTCCGGCTGTGGTGATGGGGCGACGTCGGCGACCGATGTCGCGGTTCCGCTGCAGGTCGACCCCAGCCGCCCGTGGTGGCTTCAGAACGGGTTCGGCCCGGTCTCGGCCGAGGTCGAAGCGTTCGATCTGCCGGTCGTCGGCGCGTTGCCGCCCGAACTGACGGGGCTCTACGTGCGCAACGGCTCGAACGCTCAGACGGGGGTGTCACGGCACTGGTTTCTGGGCGACGGGATGTTGCACGGGATTCGCCTCGATGGGGGGCGCGCGTCCTGGTACCGGAATCGTTACATCCACACGCCGCTCTATCTGAACGACCAGGACTTCATCGATAGCGGCATTCCGCAGGGCGGAAACAACCAGAGCAACGTCAGCGTGATCCATCACGCGGGCAAGCTCTTGAGCTCCGGTGAGGTTGGCGCGGCGTACCACATCGATTCGCGCGACCTGAGCACGGTCGGTGTCGAGGACTTCGATGGCAAGCTGAACACGTCGTTCACTGCGCACGCGAAGATCGATCCCGTGACGGGCAACATGCACTTCTTCGGTTACTGGTTCGTGCCGCCGTACCTCACGTACCACGTGGCCAATCCGGCCGGAGAGATCATTCACAGCAGCGAGATCGGGCTCGGCGCGAACTCGATGATGCACTCGTTCGCCATCACCGACCGCGACGTGATCTTCTACGATCTGCCGGTCTTGTTCGCCCCCGAAGTCGCCGGCACGGACTTCCCGTACAGGTGGAACGACGAATACGGCGCGCGCATCGGTGTGATGCCGCTCGGTGGCACCGGCGACCAGATTCGCTGGGTCGAGATCGAGCCCTGCTACGTGTTCCACGAGCTCAATGCCTTCCGCGACGGCGACGACATTCACATCGACGTGTGTCGGTTCGACCGTATGATGGACGGCGAGAGATTTGGCGACGTCCGCAGCGCGTTCTATCGCTGGAGCCTGAACACCGCCGGCGACTCGCTCGGCTTCCGCGACGAGGTCCTCATCGAGCGACCGATGGACTTCCCGGTACACGACCGCCGGTACACGGGGCGGCGCAACCGCCACGGTTGGCTCACGACCTTCCGCGACCACCCGGACACGGTGAACACCGGCGGTGTGATCCACATCGACGCGCAATCGGGTGACACCACGGAGTGGGACCCCGGTCCCAACCGTCACCTGGGCGAGGCCTACTTCGTCGCCGGAGGCTCCGACGAAGGGGAGGGGTGGCTTCTCACCTACTGCCACGACCACGCGCGCGGCGAGACTTCGTTCGTCGTGCTCGACGCACGGAACGTCTCGCGGGGGCCCATCGCCGAGGTCGCCCTCCCGCAGAGGGTGCCGTACGGCTTCCATGGAACCTGGGTGCCGGACGGCGCCTGAGTTGGCCGTCTCGCAAGACTACGCTGCCGTCGGTGCGGCCGGCTCGTCGTCTTCTTCCGGGGCGTCCGGGGCGACGTCGTCGTAGATCGTCGCGAGCGCGAGTCCGGCGAGAATCATGGCCGGAATCACGCCGACCACGAGCATGAGAAGTCCGATGAGAAGCAGTGGGGCGGAGAGGGCCTCGACGCCGAGGATCTGCATCTGCACGGGCTGGGTGCGCGCCCAACTCTCGCCCAACACCTCGATTGCGCCCATCCCTTCTTCGATCAGGAGGTATGGGATGAAGCTCAGGCGAACCGCGGCGAAGATCGGGAGGAGCACGAGCATCGAAGCCCCGAGGAGGAGGAGGACCGAAGGCTCGTCTCCGATGAAGGCGATCGCCAGGGCCCCGATCATCGGCAGCGCCGAGATCATGATCACGACCGGCAGAAGGAAGCTTGCGGCGACGGCAGAGAGGTAGCCGCGGGTGAACGGGGCGAAGAGATCGCCCACCTCGGGCGTCCGGCCGCGGATGGCGATCAGGAACGAGTACGACAGCCCGAACGTGAGAGGTCCGACGACGAGGAGCTGATACATGCCGGTCAGGACGTCGCCGACTTCGCCGAGCTGCACGTTTGCGGGGATCTGAAGGATTCCGAACAGAAAGAGAAGCAGGACGAGCCGGCCCGGCTGTGCTTTGAGCGTTTCCCAGGCGTGCGCGTAGCTGCCCAGGACACTCGGTCCGTC
>JAJCZO010000110.1 GCA_029262355.1 Deltaproteobacteria bacterium | reverse complement strand
TACCCAAACGACCGTCCGACCCGCGCCAGCGGCAACGGTGGCGGACTTTCCTTCGGAACCACCGAGACGTGATCTCTGCGATGGATTTCATGGTCGTACCAACGGCCTGGTTTGAGCTTCTCTACGTCTGGTTCCTCATCGCGCATGGCTCCCGGCGCATCGTCCACTTCAACGTCACGGTGAACCCGACGTCTGCGTGGGTCATCCAACAGCTCCGCGAATCCTCCCCGGACGAGTTGGCACGGCGCTACGTCATCCATGACCGAGACACGATCTTTGGCGCTCGCGTCGATGCGGCGATCCAGGCTCTCGACAGTGAGCCGATCCACACGGCCTACCGGTGCCCGTGGCAGAATGCCTACGCGGAGCAATGGATCGGGAGGTGCCGTCGAGAGCTACTCGATCATGTCATCGTTCTGGGCGAGCGACACCTGAGGCGACTTCTCACTTCCTACGTGGGCTACTACAACGCCGACCGCGTTCACACGCGAACGCGAGACGCTCCGTCGGGACGATTGGCCGAGCAGCGACGCTCCTCGACTGGGCGGGTAGTCGGCCTACCACGTGTTGGGGGGCTCCAGCATCGCTACACGTGGGCAGAGGCCGCGTGATCGGATCGCGGACGGTTCTGAGAACGCACAGGTCGTGCTCGATGCAGGTGAGAAGCCTGGTGGCCGGCATCGGGACGGTCCGGGAGAGCGTCTGATCAGAATCGAAGAGACGTCTCGATGAACGCGTAGGTCGCGCCGCGCCCACTACTATCGAGAGGCTGCATGACGCCGCCGGCGGAGTTTCCGGACAGGACGGGGGGCACCAGGGTTAGTCGGTGCGAGATGTCGAGGGCGGGCGCTTCTTCGAATAACTGTGGCTTCCGAAAACTCGATCGCGACGACACTTCCTGTGGCCCTTCATTTCCTGCGAGCCGCTCAAGCCGAGTGCGCTAGGACTTCTCGCCGAACGCAACGAGAGTCTGGAATTTCTCGATGAGTGGCACGTAGTCCGTCGGCTGCTCCTCCCACAAGATGTCGTCGGGATCGAACTTGAACCAGGGCTGGGCGCTCTTCGTCCAGGTGTGCCCGGCGGGGACGACCCAGCTCGGGTCGTCGAACGTTCCCGCACGCAGGCTCAAGATTCCGTTGGACGGTTTCTGGCCATGCGCGATCCGGCATCCACAATCGCCGCAAAACGTGCCGTAGCGTTCGTTGCCGGAATCGGATCTCCAGACCACCTCCCGTGGGGTTCCTGAGGTGAATTTGAGGGAGTCTTCGGTGATCGTCGTGGGGAGCCCAAAGGCGCCCCCCGCGATTCGCTGGCAGCTGGAGCAGTGGCACGCATAGATCATCAGGGGTGGCGCGACGACCTGGTAGCGCAGCCCGCCACATTGGCAGCCGCCTTCGATAGGAAGAGCAACGGTTCGAGTCATGGAGATCCCCATTTTGAGTGAGTCCGTTGCCGGTCGTGGCAATGGATCCGCAGCACCCTATCCATATCTATCTCATCGCTGGGTGCTACCGTCGGCAGCTGCTGATCTGGTCGCCTGTGGGTAACGAGAACCGCGTAACGATGAAGATCATTGACGTTTCGCGCCGGATCGAGGATCTGGGTCGGTCATGGTCGACGTCCTGCCTGCTCTGGTTCGGAGCCTCGTCTCGGCGTTGCGAAGCCGCGCGAATCTCACCCTCGAGAACGTCGCTCTGCGCCATCAGCTGATGGTGGCCCATCGCCAAGGAAGGCGGCCCCGACTAACCGGGGCGGGCCGCGCGGTCTGGGTGGCGCTGCGACAACTGTGGTCGGGCTGGAAGGGCAGTCTGGTCATCGTGAAGCCCGCGACCGTTATCGCCTGGCACCGAGCTGGATTCCGAGGGTACTGGAGGTGGAAGAGCAGCAATGCAGGCGGTCGCCCCAGGCTCGATCCCGAGCACCGAAACATGATCCGACAGATGTGGCGTTACAACTCGACGTGGGGCAGCCCCCGCATCCAGGCGGAACTCGCCAAGCTCGGCATCGATGCAAGTCGGTCGACGGTGCGGAAATACCGACCGAGGACCAGGAAGCCGCCGTCACAAAACTGGAGAACATTCCTGAAGAACCACGCCAGCGACATCGTGGCCATCGACTTCTTCGTAGTGCCGACGGTGACGTTCCAACTGCTCTGCGTGTTGGTCGTTCTGGCTCATGATCGACGCCGCATCGTTCACATCGAGGTGACGATGTCGCCATCGGCTCGCTGGACCGGACAGCAGATCGTCGAGGCATTTCCCTACGACACGGCACCCAGGTACCTGCTGCGTGATCGCGACAGCATCTACGGCGCCGACTTCGTGCGACGCGTGAACTCGATGGGCATAGAGCAGGTCGTGACCGCGGTTTGGTCGCCTTGGCAGAATCCGTACGTCGAGCGCGTCATCGAATCTCTCCGTCGCGAATGCGTCGACCATGTCATCGTCCTCGGCGCGCAGCACCTGCGTCGCATTCTTCGCGAGTACGTTGACTACTATCACGAGGCTCGGACCCACCAAGGTCTCGACGACGACTGCCCTGAGCCACGCGCCGTGGAGCCCCCAGAGATGGGGAATGTAGTCGCGCTCCCCGTGCTCGGCGGATTGCATCACAGATATTCACGTCTCGCTGCCTGACGGCTACGGTTTCGCATCAGCGGTGCCGCTGCCAGCGCGCGGCACGCCTCCACCCGCGATCGACGTGGGCCAGCGTGTAGGTCGTTACGCCCGCGATCTCCTGCACCAGCGCGCCCGTTTCCCATCCGCGCTGGGCCCCGTGGTCACGGAATTCCCCCGCTACGAGGTTTTCGCTACGCACAGCGCCCGCGGTGCGTCCGAGGGCCTTGTCCGCCATCATGGAAGCCAGTACGGCCGTGCGGGAGTCCGGTCAACGGTGCAGTGCGCTGATTTCGGACATCCCGCACGCTTCCCCCTCACGGCGTGCAGGAGGAGTAGATACTCGGCAAGTAACAGCCCCACGTCGGGCTGAGCCCTAGCGTCACGAGCCGCTGATCCAGTTGCTGCCAGAGGTTCTGCGCCTCCAACTCCGCGACGGTGTACGCCGGTGACAAGGACTGCGCCACGTAGCTGTCGGCGTGGCTCTTGCCGTCCTTGAGATCCACGCAATGGGCGATAGCAAGCTCGTCTGGCAGAAACTGCGCCGCGAGTTGCGCGGGCCGCCGGCTGACCTCGGGACAACCCGGAGCGGGGGGTCCACTGAACCACGCTTGATACGTCGGTTCGTCGATCAGGATCGCACCGAGAGGCGGAACGACGGAGAGCCCGTGTTTGAAGTAGGAGTAGGGATCGTCGCCATGCCCGAGATAGAGTCCATCGGTGGGGAAGCCGACTTGGGTGTGTCCGCAATGGCCCAAAGGCCGAACCGGGATGTTCACGGCCTGTAGAACGTCCCGCAAGAAGGCCATCGTTCCTCCGCAGCCTTTCGTCCAGTGGCCAAGCCCGTGGGCCGCGTTCTGGCGGCATGTCCCGTCGATGGTCCGCGAGACCGGTGGGGCCCCGCGGTACTGCCAGTGCTTCTCGGCGTTCAGAGCCGTCATCACACCGATGTGGTGGCGCAGGCGGCGGGTCCAATCGACGAGGCGGTAAATCGTCTCCTCCGTCGAGACCCCGATCATTCCGTTGTCCGCGAGGAACGGGTACGTCACTGTGGGATGAGCCGGGACCACGGCGCCGTTCGGCCGGAAGTTCGGATTTGTCGTCGTCCCTCCCTGAAGCCTTTGCGGTCGGTAAAGGAGGTTCGAGAGCATATCGATCGTGTAGTCACACATGGACCACGGCAGATTTCCCGACGCTTCGAGCGCCAGGCTGTGCGCCACTTTCGCAAAGTAGAAGGGCCGAGCCGTCGCCTCGGTGAACTCGGTGAGGGCCGGCTCCGTATCGGCGAGCACCTTGACGTTTGGAAGGGGCTCGGGCAGCGGCGTTCCTTGGAAGTTCTGGAAGCCGTTCTGAATCCAGTCCCAAGCGTCCGTGAAGGCCTGGTGGAACTCCTGCTGCATCGCCGGGGGCCATTGATCGTACCCCAACGGCTGACCGCCGACGGGCCACGAAAGCCGTAGACGGAACCCCGGATGTTGATCGAGCCAGCACGCCGGGTCCGGGGGCGTACCGCAGTTGTTCGCTTTGCAGTCATAGGGCCCGAACTCCCCAGTACACTGGCCGTGCAACCCGCAAGCGTCGGCGCCGTTGTTCGGAATCCCATCATCGCACGGCGTCCCTGCCGGCAGCTGCCCAAGGGACTCATGGCAGCCGGGGCCCCAGCCATTGCACACGAGACTCACGTGACACTGGGGGTTCGCGTCGCAGACGGTTCCGTACGGCGCGGTGTATCCGGTGGTTGGGTCGCAGCTGTCGAGTAGGCACGGATACTGGTCTTGAGGATCCGGGTTGGCCACCGCGGACCCCGGGACGCAGTATCCAGCCGTGTCGCACGTGTCGGCGTAGGTACAAGCGTTGCCGTCGTCGCACGCGTCGCCAGGAGTCGGAAAAGGCACGCACTGGATCGTTCCGCCGACGACGGCGTTGCACTCGAGACGAAAGCAAGCCGGGTCCTGGTCCGCTGGTACGTCCCAGGGGATGAACTTGAGTCGCGCCCGCGCCGCGATGTCGATCGATCGACCAACGAGACTCCCATGCAGTCGCGCGCGCTCTTGCACGCGGATTTTCCCGACAGGCGCACGAAGAGCGGCTTTGACGCGTGCGCGAGGGCCGATGTCGACGTCCCCGGAAACGATGAAGGTTGCCTGGACCGCACGCTTGCGCTTGGGCGTACCAAGGAAGCCGAGTTCTTCGATGTGGATGTCGCCGTGGACATACAGGAGACTCGGCGAACGAATCTCGACCCGGCCACGGTAGCCAACACGCAACGACTCGATGCGATGCTCCCCGCCATCGATGATCAGCGTCGCCCGCTCGCCCACGTCGACACGCCGAATGTCGGGCCCGAGATGGGACGTCTCACCGTCCGGAATGAGCAGGTCCTCACCGTGCGGAGTTGGATTGGGAGGTGGCGCGATCGCCGGGAGGCCCTCCGGCAGCGGCGCGAGCTCCTTGAACGAGCCACCGCGATCAACCAGCTCGTGTGCGAACACGTGTTTCGCCTTGGCCGAAGGGCCGAGAACGACCGTCTGGCCGTAGACTCCGTCGACGACGCGCCCGCCTTGGATCTCGACCAATCCATCGTCCGGCGACAGGCCGAACGCGCCCGCGGCACCACCTCGAATCACGGTGCGATGGCCCAACCGGAGCGACTCCGTCGCATAGGCTGCAAAACCGGGTGCCTCGCCCGCGTGGGCGAGCCCTGCCGCGGCGACGCCCCAGGCGACGCAAACTACTAGGATCAGTGAGTTTTTCAAACGCTTTCCTCGTCTTTCCCGAAGAATCACGGGGGATCCTTCGCTACGAAGAAAAGGCGTTCACTCCGAGCGAACATCGTTCACTCGCCGCGTCCGCATCGGCCAGCGGTGCAGCCCGGACCCTCCCGGCTTGCGCGTCGGCTAGGGGCCGCCAGAATTGCCGAGACTCACAAGGTCCAGTGCACGGGGGAATCGGGGTCGGGTTCGTAAACGCAGAACGTACCCGTCGTGACCGAGCGCTCGAGCACCCGAGCCAGAGCAGGCTCCAGCTCCCCGATCCTGGAGATCGTCTTGGCGATGGTCCGGGTCACATTCACCCGCGCCCGCTCCGCGGGGGTTCCGGTGCGCCGGGCTCGGCCCCCGATACCCACGTTCCGGGCGATCTCCCGGGCGATGAAGTCTGCCTCTTCCCGGAGCGCCGCCTCCCGCGTCGGGTCGTTGTTGTCGCTTGCCTCCGCGATGCCGTCACGCAGGTCTTCCAACCGGCGTGTATACTCACCGTACGAGCGACCGTCGAGCTGTTGACCCACGTCCGAGATCTCCGTCATTGCGAGTTGGCCCGCCAGATCGAGCACGTGGAACTCTCGGCGCGGATCGCTCAAGAGGCGTGCGATCTGCTGAAGCCCCTTCGAGGCGCGGAGGCGATGGCGATGGCCGTCGATCCCGACGGTCCAGTAGTCTCCCTCGTCGACGAACACACCTTGCCGGTTGGCGGTGGCTGCCCCCGCGGAACTCGCACGGTTATCCGGTTCCGAGCGGACCGCTGGACCAGCCGCTCCAAGCCGCCCTCGGACGCGCTCCGCGCGTTCGAGCGAACGCGCCATGCCGATGTCGCGCATGATCTGCTCGGCCTCGCCCAGTACTTCGGCAGCCCGTTGGGAATCCCCGGCATCTCCGCGGTCCGCCAGCATCCCGGCGTAGGCGAGCTGCGCGATCGCCAAGTTCGGTCGCGCTCCCAGGCGCATCTCCTCTGCGATCGCGGCCTCGTAGTGCCCTTCTGCGTCCTTCCATCGGGACAACGAAGAAGCGAGCTGGCCCAGGCTCCGCGAAACGGATCCAAGCGCCGAATCCCCATTTCCCACCACGACGTAGCAGCGCGCGTACGGGGCGAGCAGATCATAGAATGTCTGTGCCCATTCCCGATCCTGGAGGTACACGCAGGCCTCGACGAAGCACGTGATGTTCGAGAGCCAGTTCGGATCGAGCACCAGCTTCGGCGCATCCCGCTTCGCCGCCTCGAAGACTCGCGCGGCATCGTCCCGACGATCGAGCTCGACGTACAGGACGCAAAGCGCAGCCGTCCATCCCACGAAACCCGGAGCTCCCGCCGCCATCGATGCGAAGAGCGCTTCGATCTCGGCCAACCGTCCCTGATGTTGGCGAAGCGTGAAGGTAAGCACCGCCATGTTCATGCCGGCGACTTCGCCAAGCCCTTGCTCCGAGGCCTGTGAAAACGCCTCTTGGCAGAGCTGCTCGGCTTCGTCGAGCCGCCCTTCTAACATCGCATGGGTGGCGCGGTAGCGAAGGACGAATGGCATGGCCGTGACGTCACGCACTTCCGTTGCGACCCGCGCCATGTCCTCTACGCCGGCGGAGTAGCCGTGGAGATCTCCCTTCTCGAGAAGCGAGAGAATGCGTGCATTTCGTGCGAAGCCGACCGCGCCCGACGGTGCTCCCGAGGGAGCACGCGCGATGATCTGATCGGCCGTTTCGATCCGCTGGTCCGCCTTCCCCGGCACCCAAAGTACGTAGAGCTGTGCGGCCAAACACCACACGAGCAGCTCCGGGTCATCGAGCCGCCGCGCTCCGGCGAGCGCCTCTTCGATTAGCGCCTCCGCGCGATGCCGATCTTGCGGATTGAGAGAGAATTTCGCCAGCTCGGCCAGGACGCGACCGCGAAGCGGATCGTCCCGCTCGAGCAGACCGAGCGCTTCCTCGAACAATGTCGAGACGGCTGCGATTCGAGTCCCCACGACGAGCTGGCCAATCGAGAACTGCAAGGCCGCCCGCGCGAACATCGCGGCGTTCCCGAGCTGCCGCGCGGCCGCCGCGGCAGAGACCGCGTCTTCGCGAGCCAGCGCGATGTCTCCCGCCGAGGAGTGCGCAGCCGCGCTCTCGAGCAACAGCTCGGCTCGAGACTCGGGCGGGACCTCGCCTGCCTCCCCGATCGCTACGATACGTTGCGTCTGGGCGTACAGGCGAACGGCGTCCTCGAACGCAAAGCCCTCCATCGCCGCGGCCGCCGCGCGCCGGCCATACTCGATCGCCTTTCGGCTCGCTTGTGGTCCCGAGGCCTTCGAGAAGTGCGTTGCGATCGAAGCCCAAGCGTCCGGAGCGCAGTCCTCGAGAACCTGCCCGATCTGCAGGTGAAGCTCCGATCGTACCGACGGCGGCAACTCGAGAACGAGGACATCACGGATCAAGGGGTGCGCAAACCGAAGGGTCCGGTCCGTGCCAACAGCAACGAGCTGCGCATCCACCGCGGACTCCAACTCGAACAGCAGTTCTTCCCCTGCTCGCTGCATCACACGAGCGACCACGGAAATCTCAGGCTCCTGCCCTACTAGCGCCGATGTTCGCAGAGTCGTGCGACACACGTCCGGCAGAGACTCGAGACGACGCGCAACGAGCCCCCGGATCGAGTCCGGCAGCGAAGGAGCCGCAGGATCCTCCGAGAGGCGCGTTCCGCGTGGGGCTCCGCCGAAGAACCGGACCATCTCCTTCACAAAGAACGGGTTCCCCTGCGCTCGCTCTTGGACGAGGTCAACGACCTTGTCCGACAACGGAGCGGCACTCACATCGCGAATCAGCGCGTCGACGTCTGGCGCTTCGAGCCCTCCAAGATCGAGCCGCTCCACCCAGTCGTGCCGCGCGAGGCTGCCCAGCGCGTCGGCCAAGGCGGCGTTTCCTTCCGCACCCGGATCTCGGCTGTTGACAACCAGCAGAAGCGGCGCCCGAGGGACCTCGCGCGCGAAGAACTCCAACATCCGAAGGGATGATGGATCCGCCCAGTGAGCATCATCTACGATGACCACCTGCCCTTTCGCCCGAGCTTCGCCGAGAACGAACTGGGCAACGGCGTCGAACATCTGGAACCGCATGTCTGGACGGCTCGAGGGCTCGACGACCTGCTCGGCGCCGCCGAGCTCCGGCAAGACTGCTCGGAGGATCTCCCCCTGATCGACGAGCTGAGCGCGCACCCCGTCCAGATCTCGCCCCGACACCATGCTTCGCAGGAGCTGCGTCCAAAGCCAGAATGGCGGTGACCCAACGCCCTCGTAGCCCCAAGCATAGTGGACACCGAGTCCCGCCGACCGGGCCATCCCCGCTACCTCCTCGGCGAGCCGGGTCTTGCCTATGCCCGGTTCGCCGCCGAGACACACGACCCGGCCTTTCCCTTGCTGCGCGTCGGCGAGCGCAGCCGCGAGAAGTTCGAGCTGATCGCCCCGGCCCACCAGACGCGGCCGGCCGCGCCCCCCCGCGCGCGCCTGCTGCGACGAAGGCGACGGACCCTCTTTCTCGGCGAATACCATGCGAGAAACAGAGTAGCGTGACGGAGTGTCCGAGGGAGGTCAAATCCGTCTTTGAGATGCGGCAGGCACCAAGCAGGGCCTTTCGTGGAACCGCGAACCGGCACGGCGGGCGACCCTGGCCCGCCTCATGGGGAGGCGAGCACAGCTCGCCCGCTGACCTACACAGCTGGCACGGCCGCTCCACATCCTTGACCGGCCCCGACGTCTACACAGGCGGTGGCGCGAAGGTTCTTCTTCCCACCCTTCGTCACGTCGAACGAACAATAGCCCGTCAGCGAGAGACTGGTGAAATTGTGGGCCCAGAGGCGGCTCACTTCACCCGGCTGGAGCGTCACGTCCAAGGTGGACACCCCGTCGAACGCGATGACGACCGTCATCTCGATGGGCTTCGTTCCAATATTTACGGAGAGGCACCAAAGCGTGTCGCCGACGGCAAAGTTATCGTCCACCAGCAACGGCCCCGCCACGAGCGGTGCGGCCTGGGCTGGGCTCGCCAATGCGAAGAGCAAGCCAGTGGCCGACAAGAGCCGAGCCCACTTCAGCGTGACAGCTCGCAGTTGGGCCTTTTCTTGGGCGCTCTTCGGGATTCTCAGAAGTTGGTGCGTGTTCATCTCATGTCTCCTTACGACGTTCTGCGGCGCGCAGTGCGGCCTGCAATGACGTAAGGAAGGCGTTCACTCGGGACGAACACTGTTCGTTTCGGTGCTCACGCGAAACATCGTGCGCCACGCGCCGTGAGATGACCCTCCATACACGATGGGGCACCGTGCCCGGCGTGACCCCTACGAGCTACATCGCTGATCCGCAGCGGAATTGCAGGGAACTTGCCGGACGGCGAGAACCTCGGAATGCGATCTCACATCCGTTCCTGGCTCACGAAGATGCCGGATTTTTAAGGGGGTCGAATCCGCCTATCGTCGCGGCCCGCCACCCGACCCATCGTCGGATGTGTCCTAGACCAATTCCGGCCTCGGCGAACGGTGATCCGAGAGAACGCCTTACTCCGCAAGCAACTCGAAGTTGCCTATCGCCAGATCGCACGGCCGAAGCTGACTCCGGTCGATCGATCCGTCCTTGTCCTGCTTGCTCGCCTCGCCCCGGCCTGGCGTATTGCGACACTGCTCGCTCACCCCACTCCAGAACAATCCAGAACATTCCTGGTCATCGGAATCTCTCTCTGTACCGCGTTGCGTGAATCGTCTTCACGACGTCGAGGTACACATGCTTCACCTCACGAAGCGTGAATCCGGCCGCCCCGACGTTCGAAACCGTATCGCGGTTCATCTCAGGCCCGAACCGGCTCGTTAGAGGTGTCATCAAGTTCATCATCAATCGGAACGGGTAGTACCGGCTCCCGGTGTGCTCGAACATATGCAGCTCGCCGCCCGGCTTGAGTACACGACGCAGCTGTTCGAGCCCCTTCACCGGCGCTGGCACGGAGCAGAACGTGCACGACGTAAACACCTGGTCGAACGACCCGTCCTCGAACGGCATCTCGTGAACGTCCATCACCCGCGTCTCGATCTCCCCGTCGTAGGCGTCCACGCGGCGCTGCGCGCCCTCGAGCATCTTGTCGCTGATGTCGATACCGACGAGGCTCTTCCCCGAGGGGAAGAAGGGGATGTCGAGACCGGTGCCAACGGCGAGGAACAGGATCCGGCCGTCGCCCATCTTCGAGAAGAGCTCGCGCTTGTAGGGGGCCCAGCGCCTCTCCGGGCCGTAGCCGCCCATGACATCGAAGTTTGGAGCGACCTCGTGGTGTCCGGGAACTCGGCCGACCCGATTTCCGAGCCGCGGGGGCATGGCAGGTCGAGGATCCCGAGCCGTGCTGGAGGCTAATCTCGGTGGCTCCAGAAGGCCGACGGGAAGGGGTTCGAGGTTCCTGACCCGCGCTGGCGCGGCGTTCGAGACCTCGATCCTGTTTCCTCATACCGCGTCCTGGCCTTGGTATTTCCGCTGGCCTCGGACGCGGGGATCGCTGGGGTAGCCGCGATACGACCCTCGAGCTCAACGGGAAGGCAAGGGAACTACCTTCCTCTGCGTGTCGTCCTCGGAACGTTCTCCAAGGACCCCGTCAGAGCCCTGAGCTGTGGGCAACTGGCCCACATGCGGTTAACCAGTTTCTCTGGCCCCCCGCTGGCCCTCAACGCCCGTTGGTACTCGAAAACCCGCGCGGGACGCGGGTTTCGAAGTGCCGGAGGTGGGACTTGAACCCACACCTCGGGCTGCAAAGACTACGTTTTCTCGGGGCCAAGTGTGTCTGAGCGTGTCTCAGTGTGTCGCCGTCTGGCCCCCTGGGGGCCAGAGATCTGGTTGTTCCGCGTCGACTAGAGCAGACGGGAGCCGGTCTGAGCCCGACCTCTTCACTATTATGGACGCAGTCCGGCGGCGGCTCGGGCGCGTCGGCCCCCGCTTCGAAGGGGCCGGGGGAGTCGAACGACCCTCCGGCGTCGCCAGCGCCGGGGCGGGGATCCTGGACCATTGCTTCAGAGAGGCTGCGTTGCGCCGTCTGCCGAGTTTCCGGACAGGACGGGGAGCGTCATCATCAATCGCTCGACATAGCTACGCGAGCCGAGTTTTCGGACAGGACGGGGTCTGCGACCCGGACGCGTCCGGCTACGGGAGTCGGGAGGCACCTGAGTGAGGGGCGAGCCCGTCGAGGATCGTGCGAAGGTCGCCTTCCAGCTGCTGCGGAGACCGGAGCTTGAGTGGGACACGGCCGCACGGCAGTTGGTTCGCTGGCGAGCGGTATACTAGGGAATTCTCCTTGGCCGGTTGCGCCTGGTGAACGATACTAGCGGTGCTTCCCGCGACCGCTGTCGCCCGGTGGCAGATGTCGTGCTCAAGACGGTATCGACTGCCACGTGAAAAGCGAGCTTCGGCGACCGCCTCAAGCCTCCTTGCCCCACGTTCGGTCAGCGAAAAGGCGTCCCGTCCGCGTGGAGAGCGGTACGAAAAGAGGACAACGTCCTCCCCGATGTCGCTCTCGACGTACTCCTCATGAACTAGTTCTCCCAGAAGCACTTGAGAAACGAATGACCATCGATGGTCGTGGACCTGGGAGGCGATTCGGAGTGACGGGTCCCGCGAGGGGTGCCACAGGTGGATCGCGAGCCTCTCACCAAGTCCCTGCTCGAAAACGGGGACCTTCGTGAATCCGTTCGGATGAGCATAAGACTCACTCGCGAGATCCTCGAGTGTCACTCGGCTGGACAAGACCGCGTGCAGCAGGTCGACGATCAAGCACTCTACAAGTGCAACGCTCTCGGGCGTGGTGGTCGAGCATGTAAGCTCTCCGCAGATCCGTGCTCCGATTACTTCGAGTTTGGCGAGTTCTGACACAGTTCATGCCTGTGGCGGCGCGGGTAGGCTGTATAGGGCCGCGCTGGTCTTATACTCCTTGCTCCCGACGCGCTTCGTCCCCAAGGAGGTGGCGCCGCAGTGCAGCACGGCTTCTTGATAATCGCGGCCTGCCGCCTTCCTTAACTGCGGGCTAGAGATCAAGGAGTGCCGCAGCTCCTCGGGCGCCTGAGCTTGGGTTCGTTTCACATATTTGCCCAAGCTGCTCTCCAGGCGGGCGACCTCGATCACAGCAGCCCCGTCGAAGCTGGGGGTTGCCGCTCGTGATCTTCCGACTCGACCGTAACTATACGAACCGTAGTGAAGGGCTAGTCGGGTACCCAACTGCTTGTCGTCGGCGTTCAGGAACTTGTTGACGCGCTCAACCGCAATGCGTAGCGGCTCGTGGCGCTCAAGCACCCGGCGTATGACGGCTGAGATCTCTGCGGACGAATGATCGGGAGTTGGAATCGCGCAAATGAACCCGTCGCCTGCAAGATGGACTTGGAGGGTCCCAAGCTCTGCGAAGAACTGGTTGAAGAGGTGAGCGATGCCCTGCCGAAAATCAGTAGCAACCTTCTTCCCTTCTGTGGAAAGTGTGTCTACGTCGACGCGACTCGTCGTGGTTCCGAAGTTGGCAAGGTCGGCGCACACCAGAACGCCCTTATAGTCGTCGGAGAATCGCTCTGGTGGCGCCTTAGTCCAGACCTCTCCCACGCCGGCCGCATCTTGCTCCAGGACATACTTGACGTTGCTCGCGACCGGTTTGCCCAGGTACCACCAAGCCCCGTCCCCATCGCCATCTATGGGCTCTCCTCTGCCGAAGTTCGCACGCGTCGCGGCATCCAGCGGGAAAAAAACATGACCGCGAAGGCACTCTGAATCCAAGACGTTCGGCAGGTGTTCCTCACTTATCTCTCGCGGGAGGCCATAGCGCACTATTCGGTAGCAGACCGGGATGTCAGGCTGGCTGGTTGACGCCTTGAATTCTGTGAATTCATCGAGTCTCTTGATCCCGACATTGGCGATCCCGAGCATGTCAGCCAGGCCCTTTGCCATTTTCTCGGTGTCGATGCTTTTCTCGTCGAACACCTGCAAGGCTTCCTCGGCAGAATAGGGCTCACCCTCAACGGTCTCCCAAGCGTAGGGCGGCGCCCAATAGCCAGTTGAGTTTGGTCCTTGGCTATAGGCGTATTTCAACAGTAGGTTGGCTCCGCCGGGGTCCTCGATCACCACCTCAAGGGTTACGACCACGCGCATGCGGGCGGGCGGCGGTTCGAGTCGCGTGCGCTTCTTCGCTTTCTCGAGGATCAGATACATCCGCCCACACTCATCGGTTTGCCTTGGTCCACATCAGCCTTTCCGTGCGGCAACGCTCTCGCACGCCGCGACGAGGGCCTCCAAGCTCTCGTAGTCGAAGGCGGCACTTGCGAAGTATGCCGCTGTTGGTCGCAGATTGCGATCGCAGTATGACGGAAGGATCTCGTTCAGAGGTCGTGGCCGTGTGCGGACTTCTACCGCGCTCCACCGGGGCGGCTTGGTTGGTAGGGCGGGAAACACATCGGCGGACGCAGTCGTGACGGTGATCGTGTCCAGTTGGCTTTGTCGGGCTGCCATCACGCGGTGCATACCGTCCATGATGTACGAACCCGACCTGGATGCTTCGACCAGCGGGGGGCACACCAACTTGACGATCCCGCCGGCTCTCAGCACCACTGGCTCATACGGTTGGAGGTGGGCTTCGTGGAATCGGTCGAGCAGTGTGCTTGCGAACGCTAGCCGGTTTGCACCGACGGAGTGGGCGACCGGAGACAGGTTGGCGACAGGTGTTTCCTTCACGGTGATTGCGCAGTGTTCGTAGCCTCGCCACACGGCGCGCGTCACGCGATCAAGGTAGCGATGAGACACGTCGTCCCCGACGACGGAGGAGAGGGACATGAGGATCACGCTTTAGTCTCTTCTCGGAAGACCGCCACTACGTCCTCTAGGGTTTGGTTCGCCAGGAAGAAGAACTCGGGTGTCAATGCCTTGTTCGGCTTTAGTGCCTCAAGCCGCTCAATGCAGAGGCCATGAAGTTTTCGGTAGCACGTCAAGATGGATCTCTCGGATGCGGTCGGCACGGTATCGAGGAGCAACCGTTCCTCGATTCCGACGTCGCGCCGATCGGCGCCGTGTGGCGAGAAGTAGCCGCTCGACGAAAGCTCTTCTAGGCCTAGGAGTACGAGCCGTAGGCGATCCAAGCGGTAGATCAGCGGTAGCGGCTGGCGGCGCGCCGCGAACTTCCTAACCAGTAAACACTCGAGAAGGAACTCGTTGGCTGCGCGCGCCGTCTGTTCATCCGAAGTGAGCTGTTGCGAATCGGGCAGCCCAGCGAGGAAGTCGGTATAGTAGCCCGTGGTATCGTGCACGACCCGCGTACGAAGTCTCATTGGATGCTTCGAGAGCGTCTCTCTGCAGTTCAAGAAGTACTCGACGGTGAGCCCGGCTGGAAGGACGAAGGCATACTTGAAGCCGAAATCGGGTAGGAACGACAACGGAGCGCGCGCGACGGGTGTCACTGGGTGTCCGATCCCCCAAGGGAATGTAGCTACTAGGTCGAGGAACCGGTCGGTCGGAAGGAATAGGAAGAAATCGATATCCGACAGCGCGCCAGGCGAATTCTCGCTGTCGGAGCCTCCGACGCCGAAGGCCTCGATCGGCGGGCAAGCCTCCTCAAGCTCAGAGATCTGCTGGGAAAGCACGTCATGTCGAGTGAGCTGCTTCATCGTTTGGTGCTCCAACGAGGTGGCGCTACTTCCGAATTCTAACAGACCCGACGCCCCCGAGGACATAGAGCACTGTCAGGGGGAACGGTGAGAATACCCCGAGAAGGGCCGGTTCAAGTGCGCGGCGATGCTGATGTTGGAGCCCGCTTCTCGATTTCGGCCCGGCTCTTCAGCTGGCCCAAGACGAGGAGCACGTGTGGTTCCCCCGGCGGTCTATGTTGGTAGAGCCGGTTCTCGCTCCGGTAGCTCGGCAGAAACGACGGCGTCCACGCGTAGCCCATCCAGGCGGACCACCGTTCGCCGAAGCGATAGCCAACAGCGGTTCGGAGAAGCAGCTGGTCTACCTCGGACGCATTGGCTCCGAGGCGAGGTTGAACCTCGTACCAACCTACGAGCCGGTCTGTGAACGACGCTGTCAGGTACAGCGGGGTCCAGATCTGGAAGTCCTGCGACGCAGCCGTCGCGGGGTCCTCCGAGAGAATGACAACGGCGAACAACGCCGACGGGACGAACCGCGCGACGCCTGAAGGCGTCGCGCCGCGATCAACAGTGATCGCTGCTCGCTTGGAGCGAGACTGCCTCGTCATTGTTGGGACAACGCTGTCGCCGAGAGCTTCTGGGCGACGATCAAAGGCGAGCTGACCGAGCACGAGGCCTACGCGACGCACGCTGCTGCCATCGCGGCGATCGAGGACTACATCGACGGCTTCTACAACCCGTGTCGGCGGCACTCGTCGATCGGCTACGCTACGCCGATCGAGTTCGAGCTGAAGGCGCACATCGCGGCGCTGGCGGCACAAGAAAACGGTCCATCAAACCGGGGGAATTCCAGACCGTACGTAGAGCTGTGCTACCTTCGGCTAGATGATGCGACGGCGAAACCCAGGCGAGCGCCCCAGCAACGACCGCGGCCGCGGTTGGCCGAGACCGGGGTGCTGAGACAGCCCATGGCCCTGATCGCGGATGCAACGTTGCGTCCTCGAGCTCGACCCGCAACCCGGCTCAGCCGGGTAGTCTTGGTATCGCAGCTGCTCTGCTGCAACAGCAGTCCCGAGGCAAGTTCATGACGCGGCATTCTCCTCCGCGAGTCTTTCTGAGCTACACCCACGACTCCGAGCCTCACAGGGGTGCGGTACTTGGCCTGGCGGACGACCTCAGGGCCGGCGGAGTAGATGCCTGGATCGATCGGTACGAGCCAGCGCCGTCTGTAGGCTGGCCGAGATGGATGCTCGAACAGGTAGACCGAGCCGACGCAGTACTGGTCGTATGCTCGCGGGTCTTGCGCCAACGGTATGAGGGGCAGGCACCACCGGGCAAAGGGCGCGGCGGAGCTTTTGAAGGACTACTCGCCCTTCAACACGTCTACGACGCTCAAGGTCGCAACTCGGTGTTCATTCCAGTCCTCCTAGGCGAGGAGCCAGAGGGGTCGATCCCTAGGTTCTTGAGGCCATACACGCACTACAGGCTTCCATCGGAGTACCACTCGCTTGTCCGCCGGCTCCTGGGCTCTCCGCCTGTTCGGCCACCGACACTCGCGCCGACTCCCGGCTCTGATGGTGGAGAGGACAATCGGCCCCTTGCGCCTGCCAAGGTTCGGTCGGCGGGTATGCGGTTCGCGGTTGCTGTAGCGCCGTTGGAGCACGACCCCTCTGGGCAGAACCGTAGGCTGATCATCGACGCGCTCGAGCCACTATCCGGAATCGAAGTGCTCGCGCCCGAGGTAGTGCTTGAAACCGGGGGCCCGAAGCCGCAAGAAGCGGTCAGCGCCGCCCACGAACGCGCACAACGCTGTCTCGTGGAGATGGGCGCGTCGGTCATGATCTGGGGTACGGTCCTGACTGGCGACTTGCTGCGCCTTCGCTGGACGCTGTCGGACGAGCTAGTGACGCCGGCCTCCACGGACCGTTACACCCGCGACGAACTCGACATCTCGAGATCACTGGGCGGAGCCCTAGCCGATGTGCTCCGGCTATTGGTGCTCGTGATCTCGGCGGGCTTCGAGGAACGATTCGGCCACTACCTGGTGGAGTCCCTAGAGCCCTTCGCCAGGAAGGTGCGCGCAATTCTCTCGCAGGAAGAAATCTCAGGGCGATGGAGTGCACGACAACGCAGTACGATTCTCGAGCTTCTTGGTGGTGCCCTGCAGGTGCTGGGCGAACAGACTGGGGACCGAGCCCGCTTCACCGAGGGAATCTCGGTGCTTACGGAAGCGGTTGGCTGTATTGGGCAGGTAGGAGGGCGGTCTGCCTTTGCCTTGCTCCTGCGTGGCAACATGTTCGTTCGGTTGGGGCAGGGAACGCCTCAAACGGCCGATCTGCGACTTGGGCTGGAAGACTACCGCGCCGCCCTGAGGCACTACAAGACCGGGGAACATCGAGGCGGCCAAGCTCTGGTCCTGACCAACATGGGTGTTGTGCTTCGGCTGCTCGGCGAGCGCGACGGCGACGAACGGCTTCTCGAAGAGGCGGTATCGGTCCTAAGGGTCGCCCTGGACAATGTAGCACATTCCGAGTCGCCGCTCTTGTGGGCGCTTGCCCACGACGGGCTGGGGAACGCACTGCGGCTAACGTCGGCCTATCGGACGAGCGGCGCATCGCTCCGTGAGGCAGTCGAGCACTACAGCAAGGCGCTCACGGTGTTCTCGCGGGAACGAAGCCCGCTGCATTGGGCAGGTACCATGACGAATCTTGGCGCGACCTTCGCCACGCTTGGAGAGAGGAGTCCCGATCGGCGAGAACTCGAGGAAGCCGAGCACACTCTGCGCCTCGCGCTGCAAGAGCAGTCTCGAGAGAAGGTGCCGCTAGACTGGGCCCTCACCCAAGACACTCTGGGGCACGTACTTGTCAATCTCTCGAAGAGACGCCCCGACGGCCGAGCGGATCTCGAGGCCGCACGGACGGCGCTTGAGTCAGCCGCGAGCCAACGACTTGCGAGCGGGTTCCTGTCTGAGGCTGCTGCTACGGAAGCGACTCTGGCCGCCTGTCTCATCCAGCTGACTGCTCCTCCGACCGAGGCCGAGGAAGAGAAGCTGCTCCTGCGGCAGGCTATCGCAACCGCCGATCGAGCGTCACAACGCATCGGCCGAGAGGCAGGGCCAGAGTTGTGGGCGTCTGCAAAGAACATCTCCGGTCTGGCGCGCAAGCACCTCTCGCTCGCTGAGCAGTCCCCCGAGGAAGCCATCCAGGCCATCGCGGATTTCCGGTCCGCGCTAGAGGAGCGGGCCGAGGACCGTACTCCGCTCTCATGGGCTCAGACGAAGCGGAACCTTGGATCTGCCCTAGCGGACACTGCGCCGCTACGGAAGGACCCTAGCGGCGTCCACGAGGGACTCCGCGAGCTTCGCGACGCGCTTCGTGTACTCACTCCGGACGAAACGCGTGACGATTGGCTGTCGACCCAAGCGGAGCTGGGGCGACTTCTTGCGATAGTAGATCCGCCGAGCGCGCCATCCGCTCTTCGCGCGGCTATTGAAGTCTTAGGAGACAGCAACCCAACCAGGACCGTGCACCTTCGCTCTCTTCTGGCACACGTCCTCTGCAACCTGGGCGAGAAGGAGCTGAAGGGGGAGCTATGGGCGGAAGCGTTCCGCACGCTCAGCGCTCCGCTGCCCGGGCCGGTCGGGCCAATCGAACCGCGGGTCGCAAGGGGGATGGCTTTCGACCTGGGCCGCTCGGCCCAAGGGATCGGCTACTCCACCGGGAAGGTGGAGGCATTGCAGCTTGCGCTGAAGATGTTCTCCAACGTGATTGCGGAGATTGACCGCGATCACGACGTGCCGGGCTGGGTCGATTGTCAGCGGCGGATCAGTCTGACGCACTACTTCCTCGCGGGCTATGACCCAACTCGCGACAACATCGAGTCGGCCATCCGGACTCTAGAGGAGAGCTTGAAGCACTGGACAAGGGAAAGTGTCCCCTCCATGTGGGCAACCATCCAGATGCAGTTGGCTGCGGTCTTCATGCTGCGCGGGCGACAGGGTGACAGGCCTGGTGAGTCGCAGACTGAAGCCATCCGACTGTGTGAGGAGGTCGTTGCTGGGGGCGAGCCCGTCGGGGAAGCGGCTGAGGCGGCCCGGCGCATGCTCGAGCTGGCGCGCGAAGCACTCGAGGCCTCGAGTTCCGAGGACAACCTCGCTTGACCAACCCTCACGATCGAAGGATTCCATCCCGTGGTGTCCAGTGTACGTCGTCAAAGACGTCGGGATCAGTGCGAAAACTGCAGCTGCGCGTCACGACGATGAAGCGTCAGCGAGAGATTCCGACTGCAGCCGTATCTCCGGCCTCTCGGTGGAGCAGTGTTGCCCCGGGCCATGATGGAAAGTCGCGCGCGGGGGACCAATCATTTCCAGGACCTCTGCGGGTGTTGGCGATCGCGCAAGACCGCGCGCGTTCGGTTGTTGATGAACTGGGGAGAGTGGCTTAGGTTTCAGGAGGTTGCGCCATGTTCCGTAGGCGATCGAATGCGCGCCGTTTCTGACGATCGGCTACACTCAGCAGCCTGACCTGCGCATCGGTCACCATGGGAGACCGGCAGGAGTAATTGTCGCTGATCACGCGATGGGAACCGGCACCGACGTCGCCAACGAGAGCGAGGGCATCACGTCGGCCAAGGGCGACATCCTGGGCATCGTGTGCGCGCCAGCTCAGGCGCGCGACCATTGGGCAACATTCGCCACAACCTCCTGTTTGCCTTCCTCTACAATTCGCTCGGCGTACCGGTGGCCGCGGGAGCGCTCTATTCGGTGATTGGCCTTCTGCTGAATCCCATACTGGCCAGCGCGGGGATGAGCCTCTACTCGGTGTCGATCATCGGGAACGCATTGCGGATGCCCGCGATGCGGCGTGACTGATGATCTCTGCATTGCGAGCGGCCGGCTCGCAGGGTTACTCTTGACGGCTGAGCAATTGGAAGCACGCACTCTTGGAGGGGCACCCATGTCGGCCACCACCATCAAGCACGTCGTCGCTCGCGAAGTTCTCGACTCGCGAGGGAAGCCCACGCTCGAGACGGATGTCACGCTCGAGGGCGGTGCGGTGGGCCGCGCAGCGGTGCTCCGTGGCGCATCCACCGGTGCCCACGAAGCGCTCGAGCTTCGCCACGAGGACAAGGGGCGCTATCGCGGGGCGGGCGTGACGGAGGCCTTCGCCCGAGCAGGCGCGGCGGCGGAGGGCGTCTCGCCCTACCGTTGGCTCGTCGGAGACGATGCGTGCGTCCTGCCCGTCCCGTTCATGAACGTGCTGAACGGCGGCGCGCACGCGGTTGGTGGCGTCGACTTTCAGGAGTTCATGTTGTCGCCGGCGGAGCTGCCGACGTTCTCCGACGCGCTGCGCGCCGAGAGCGAATGCGACCATGTGCTTAGGAAGATCCTGCACCCGCGCGGGCTGTCCGTGGGAGTCGGCGACGAGGGAGGCTTCGCCCCCGCGCTCGATCTAAACGAGCAGGCGACGGAGCTCCCCGTCGAGGCGATCGAGAAGGCCGGCTATCGCCCGGGGGAAGACGTGGTGCTCGCCCCCGATCCCACCACGACGGAGATCATCGAGGAGGGGAAGCACTCGCTCTCGCGCACGACTGGCGGCGTCCTAGCGAGCGACGAGATGGTCGCATTCTGGCAGAGCTGGGCTTTGAAGTTCCCGATCGTGTCGATCGAGGACGACCTGGGTCAGGACGATCGGGAAGGCTGGGGCAAGCTGACGCAGGCGATCGGCGCGAACGTCCTCCTGGTCGGGGACGATTCGGTCGCCACGCAGAAAGCGCGACTCGATAAGGGAATCGAGCCAGGAGTCGCCAACGCGATCCTGATCAAGCTGAACCAGGTGGGCTCCGTCTCGGAGGGGCGCGACACGATCGCCGTCGCGAAGCAGGCGAGCTACGGCCAGATGGTCTCCCATCGGTCCGGTGAGACAGAGGATGTGTTCATCGGCGATCTCGTCGTGGCGACCGGTGCTGGTAGAATCAAGACCGGACCCAGGCCCGGCCCGAGCGCGCTGTTAAGTACAGCCAGCTCCTACGGATCGAGCACGAGCTCGGCGAAAAAAACGCGGTGGGTCGAGCGTCACGAAGTGGAGGTGGTGTTGGCGTGCAGTACCTAGTGAGCGGAGCGGCGAGCCGGGTGATGGCGCCCCGCCGCTCCCAGCCTTCCAGAAAACCCCGTTGACGATGGAGGTGATCCCGGTGGCAATCCGTAGAGATAACCCTGATTCAACCGCCTCGCGCAAGCGGTCCCGGTTGGGGCCCGACGACACTCCGCTCTCGGGGCTCGTCGAGGTGGCCGAGGTTGCCCTTCGCCAGGTTCGAGATGCGTTAGCGGAGGATGAGCTGGCGGCGCTCGAGGCGAGGAAGAGGCGACGCAAGCGAAGTCGATGGTGGCAACAGTTCTGCCTGGCGCTCGGGGTCGGCCTGGTGGGCACTGCCGTGGGCGGGGGGCTTACGCAGCTGACGGCCAGCCACCCTCAGTGGGGCCTACTTGTTGCGTCGGCCCTGTCTGCCATCGCCGGCGTCCTGCTTCTCCGCCGCTCACACAGCGAATGATTCGAGTTGCGGCGCAGTGGAGTCTGACGTCCGGCCTTGTGGGCGAAACAGAATCACGCTCGGCCACTGCTGGGTGCACGTACGGCGGAAACACGTGGAGGCTGCACCATCGTATCCGAAGGCCAAGGAGATGATCGACAAGATCGGTATTCTCTATGTGATCGAGGCGCGCGCGGACGATGCGGGGATGGGACTCGAGGAGAGCGGCGGCGGGCCGAGTCGCGCCCGATCGCCGAGGAGATCCATACGTGGATCACGACGGAGCCCGCGCTGCCGAGGTCTCTTCTGGGAAAGGCGATCAGCTACCCGCAGCGGCTTTGGCCGGGACTGGCGCGCTTCGTCGATGGATGCGCGACTCCCGCTCGACACGAACCGGGTTGAGCGCGGGATGCGCGGCCCGGCGGTCGGGCGCAAGAACCACTACGGGTCGCGCTCGATGCGCGGGACGAAGATCGCGGCGCTGCTCTGCAGCCTGGTCGAGACGGCGAAGCTCGCCGGGATCGAGCCACGCCGGTACCTCCGAGAAGCGACGTGCCGCGCGATCGCGAGCCCCGGCACCGCTACGCTGCCGCGCGATCTCCTGATCGACTGCCTCCATCGCGCCTCGCCTGCATGATTGGCGATTCGCTCAACCGCGTCGAGACGGGCCGGAGCTGACAGTTACCCTGCTCCCGCGCTTGAGGAGCCAACGCCTGAGCCAAAAAAGACAGAGCTCACGATCGGCGTTGCTGATGACGGCAAGCTCACGATGCGTGATCAGAACGGCGCCGACATCCCGCCGAAGCTCCGCCGGGGCAAATCATCCAGAACGGACGCCCGGTGCTCGTGGTGTCCGGAAACCCGGCCCACGCTGTTCTCCGCGGAGAAGACCTTCCGTCGGCGAGCGTAGAGGGGAGGCCTCGGCACGTCGACGTTGCTCGCGTGCGGTGCCTCGGGGATCCTTCCGTGCGATGCCGCCGCCCAGCGCACTGCACTTCCTCCTCCTAACGTTCGCCGGGTGCGTGAATCGGCAAGAGCGGGGACGGTATCGCGTACCTGGTCGAGGAGAATAGTGTCATGCGCGAGCAGCTCGGCGGTCGGCGCATCCGATTCACCGACGACCAGCGCCGCCGCCTCGCGGCCCAGGGGGAGCGATAGGCTTTCTCGGCCCCGCGCGATTTACCAGGGCTCGTCGGCAATCTCGTCCGGCTTGACCTCTGACTCCCAGCCGTCTCGGAGAATCTGGAGGACTTCCATGAGGCCCTCGATCACCGGGATGAGTTCGGAGCGGCGAATCCAGTACTGGCGGTCCTTCTTGATCCAGGATCGTCCTGCCTCGTCCGTACGCCAGAGGCCGATCTGCGTCACGGGGTTTCCCTTGAAGTTCTGGAGGATGATCCGGACCTCCTCGTCACCGTAGGGTCGAGGAATCGTTGCGATCCGTCGCCCCTGCTCCTGCGTACCGCGCGTGAGCCTCCGCAGCTCTTGATCCTGCAGGAGTTCGGCGAGCTTGGCGCGCACCTCGTCCAGTTCTCTCTTCGGATCGCTCATGTCGTCCTCCGGTTGCTCTTCCTCGCCGGTCTGATGCGGCGCGTAGCGCCCGGCTTCTCTCGGGGAACCTCATCGAGAAGCCCGTGCATCTTGGAGACGGGAACCCGGAGGGCAGCCGACAGTTTGCGCAGCTGGGTCTCGTAGGGTCGCAGTCGGCCCGACTCGACCTTCCCAACGTCGGCTTCCCCGATCTCGGCGCGGCGGGCGAGTTCCGCCTTGCTCCAACCACGTTCACGCCGCAGTTCCTCAAGCTTCATCATCCCGAATCCTCCTTGGTCTTGGTCAAGGTCTGGACCCAGGACACCACGCCCGGGGGTGGCCCTATAACCCCTACTCATTCCCTCGGAGGGCCGGGCATGATTTATTATATAGTTGATACCTTCCCAGAATAATCTGCCCGCGTTCCGACCGAGCGTGGGAACTCCGGCCCCGGGAGGAACGCCCGGAACGCCCTTCGAAGACCCGGAACGGGCCTTCGTCGACGAGCGGGGCTGGGTCTTCCCAGCTGAACGAGAGCCAGGAAGTGGCCTCTTCTGGCCAGGACGGGGCCGCTTCGTGGAGCCGGGGAGGGCTCGGCGAGGGATCGAGGAGCGGGTCGGCCATGTCGGCCGACCGCAAACCAGCAGAGGAGAAGCATGGAGCAGAAGACGAGCAAGGAGAACGAGGTGCACTACGTTGGTGCGATCCAGCGTGAACCCAGGGCGGTCACGAACGAGATCCTGGATCGGATGGAGGTCGAGGGATTCCGACCGGCGCTCTTGGCCTTCATGAACCGCATCGGAGTTGTGCAGCTTGCGACCGCCGACGACATCGAGGTCTGACACTTCATCAAGCACCTGCACGACGAGTGGCTGTCTCGGTCGGACGAGAACAGCGAACGTCTGCTCGGGAACTGAAGGTGGGTCGGCGAGTAGGAGGCGGGAAGTCCCGACGCGGAACTGTCCTTGAGCGTCGTGGTGGCACGACCAGCGTGCTGAACCGGCCTGCCAAGCCCGAGGTCCTCGGTCCGACTCCGCGAGTCGCCATCTACGCTCGGGTATCGACGGATGATCAGTCAGTCGATGCTCAGCTTCACGACCTGCGCGAGTACTGCTGGTCCCGTGGGTGGGAACCGGTCGAGTTCATCGACGTCGGAATCTCGGGTGCGAAGGATTCTCGACCGGGCTGGAACGCGGTCTGGGATTCCCTGCAGAAGGGGCGACTCGACATCTTGGTCGTCCACGCGTTGGATCGTCTCGGGCGATCACTCTCGCATCTCGTGAAGATCATCGACTTCATGAGCGAGCGGAACCTGACCCTCGTGTCGTATCGGGAGAACCTGGATCTGAGCACGGCCTCGGGGAAAATGGTCGCGAGCCTCTTCGGCGTGATGGCCCAGTACGAGAGATCAATGATCTCGGAGCGGGCGAAGGCCGGTTTGCGAGCCGCTAAGGCGAGGGGGAAGCAGGTCGGGAACCCGAAGCGATGGTTTGACCACGAGAAGGCGGCGGAGCTGCGCGCCGAAGGGTGGGGGCAGATCCGGATCGCGAAGGAGCTCGGGGTTGGTGTCGGCCGGGTGAGTGGCTGGGTACGATCGCTCGGCTGACGCGGCTGCTCGCGATCCCTGGACCGAGACCCGGCCTTCCGATGTCCCGAAGCCGCGACAGAACCGCGTCGTGTGCATTCCTTGCTCGCGACAGCGGAGTAGCACTGTCGTCTACTCACGACGCCTCCGCCCGGCGACTTGCGCAACGCACCGCCGCAACTCGCGAACCGCTTCACGAATCATTGCCTGTCGAATCAATCCGTACCCGAGCAAGAACCCGCCACTCTTCGGCGTCGCTGCGTAGCATTCATCGACCGGATACACGCCAATGCCACGCTTGAAGGCTAGGTCGACCAGGGCGCGGCTGCGACGTCGAGGGACGTCCAGGAACCGGGCAAGCAGATGAAGTCCCGTACGGTCTCCAAAGATCGAAACTCGGTCTCCGAATTCGGCATGTAACGCTTCGACGAGCGCCAACCGTCGGTCTCCGTAGCGCTTTCGGCACCGACGAATGTGCCGTTCGAGGTGGCCCTCTTCGATGAAAAGAGCGAGAGCTGCTTGCTCGAGTACCGGGTTGCCCCAGCCCGCGAGCCACCGAGCCCTGCGAAACGAGTCTACCAGGGCGTCGGGCAGCACGAGGAATCCGAGCCGGAGCTCAATCGAGAACGTCTTGGAGAAGCTCCCTGCGTAGACCACGCAGCCATCTTCATCGAGAGCGGACAGCGCTTCTATCGGATGCCCCTCGTAGCGGAACTCGCTGTCGTAGTCGTCTTCGAAGATGAAGGACCCGTTCTGACGTGCCCATTGGAGAAGTGCCATTCGGCGCGGGAACGACAGGACGGACCCCGTGGGGAACTGGTGAGCGGGCGTTACGTGGGCGAGCCGAGAATTCTTGAGACCGGTTCGAGTGGCGCCTCTCAGGTTCATCCCCTCGTCATCGACGGGAACGAACTCCGCTCTCAGTCCTTCGCTTGCGCAGATAGCTCGCGCTCCGGGATAGCCCGGGTCCTCCAGAAGAACCCGGTCGCCGGGGTCACAGAGAAGACGAACCGCCAGTTGCAGGCCTTGCTGGACGCCGCTCGAAATCAACACCTGGTCTGCTGTGCATGTGAGACCCCGACTACGATGGAGATGCTCGGCGATCGCAGTGCGGAGGCGGAGAAGTCCCAGAGGAGAGCTTCCGAAGAGGTCGAACGGTGCGCCTTTCGCGGCAGCGTTTACGGCCCTTCGCCATTCCTCGCGTGGGAACGACTCGGGTGCAGGCACGCCATAGAGAAAGTCGTGTCGCAAAGAGGTGCGCTCCGGAATGTCGATGTAGGAAGGCACATGGGCGTTCACGCGCGACGCGTAGTCTGACAGCGTGGGCTCCGCTCGAGGCGACCTCTCGCGATTTCCAGGTCGTGGGAGTCGTGCCTGAACAGCGCCTTCTGCGACGAAGGTTCCGGAGCCGTGCTTAGTGACGGCGTAGCCCTCGGCGACGAGTTGCTCGTACGCAGTCTGCGTCGAGGTGCGGGACACGCCCAGCCCATCCGCCAGCGCGCGCGTAGACGGCAAACGCTCATTTCCTCCGCAGCGGCCCGTGATGATGGCCTCGCGGAGCCCGCCGTATACCTGAGCGTGGAGCGGCCCGACGCCTGACAATGAAATCCAAAGCTCTGCCATAGTGGACCTCGAGAAAACCACAGAATTGGCTATTGTGGAAGGTCCACATGGGGGCGACAGTACCCAGTGTGACTTCTTCGCCAGCGGCGAAGCCGAGACGAGGTCCCATCGAGCCCTGGAACAGCCAGGCTCTCGCGACCGCACTCAGGAGGCTCCATCGATGCCCAATGACACTACGACTGGCGCGCAAGGTGCCACGGCGCAACGGCCCTCGGAGCTGGCGGACTTCGATTTCGCGATAGGCGATTGGACCTATACGACGACGTTGCTCCGACGACCGAATGGCGAGCCCGCGTGGGACGAACCGGCCGCTCCTGCTGGCCGGTGGAGTTTTCGGCATGTCCTAGATGGGTGGGTCGTCCAGGACGAGTTCATACAGCCGCTGGGAGATGGCGCCGTAGTTCGGGGTGCAACGCTTCGAGCCTTCGACGCACAATCGGGGAGCTGGCGCGTTCGAGGAGTTGTCGCAGAAACCCCGGGCTGGGATGAGTTCGAGGCTCGTAGAGTCGAAGACACCCTCGTCATGACCGGTTGTAGTTCCTTGACGGCTGCGCGTTCGGGCGGTGGCACACTCCAGAGGGTGACCTTCTACGACTTCAAACCTGACTCATGGATTCGTAGGAGTGAAGAGTCGCTCGATGGCGGCAAGACATGGAACGAGGGAGTGGTCTTCTCCTACGCAACGCGAGTCGAAACGGAATGACCGCCAGGCAGCCGTTCAGCTACTTGCCCGAGGCCTGAATCTGCGAGGAGTCTCAATGGCTGCGGACCTGTCCGGAATCTCCGATGCCATCGGACCCATTTTCGCCGAACTGAACTCGGCTGGCGGGGCAATCCTGGTGGCGTTCGTGGAGCGGCCGATTGGCGACCGCTACCGACATGGGCGACCCACGCATCGAGTCTTGAAGCGCGCGCCAGACTCCTCACTGGGCCCTACCTGGGCTGTTGAAAGGAGGGCCTATCAGATGAGCGAAGTGGTTGACGCATACCTAGTAGCCGGTGGTCGCTACCATGACTTTGATTTCGCGCGACTGGAGCTTCTGAAACTCCTCGCAGAGCACTCTGCGCTGCGGGTTGTAGTCGGAAGCGACTACGCCGATACCGACGCCATTTCGGCTTGCAGCTTCCTCGTGACCTACACCTGTGACCTACGACCGAGTGAGGGACAGCAGGGGGCGTTGGCTCACTTCGTCCAGAGCGGCGGCCGTTGGCTGGCGCTCCACAGCACCAACGTAGTCTTTGACGTAGGCTCCGATGGAACTGTCGCATCCTCCCGTGTCATCGACCCATTCGTGCGGACCGTCGGGAGTCGATTCGTCGACCACCCGCCCATTCGGAGATTCCGCGTGGAGCGTGCCGAGAGCGACCATCCGCTAGTCTTTGGTCTCGATGCCTTCGAGACAGACGACGAGCTGTACGTCAATGAGTATCCAGACCGTGCCGGACTCATACCCTTGCTGACGGCCGAGTTCGCCGGCGATGTGGCGGGAGTGCTCGGGCCAGGCCTGCAGCCCGGCACGCAGCTCGTATCGTACCTGCGGCCGCTAGGTGACGGTGCGGTTCTCTTCAACAGTCTGGGGCATTGCCGTGGCCACTACGACATGCGGCCTCACGTCGACTACTACCCGACCGTAGAGCGCTGTTCATGGGGGCTCCCGGTCTACCAAGAGTTGCTACGCCGCGGGATTCGATGGGGTCTTCGAGCCCTCTGACTACTCAGCACTCCGATGGATGGGACTCCGACGGCAGACGCCCTCGAGGCCTGACCCGACGTCAGCCTACCGGGGTCCGGCTTCCAGCTGGTCGGGTTTTGAGAGCGGGTCGAAGGTGATTCGCTTCCACGGGCACTTCCCCGCGACTATTCCGAACGGGTCGCCGGGAGCGGCCCACGAACCCCCGTCGTTCGGGACTCTCCGGTCGACGTTCCCTGGTATTCTCGAACGGTCATTCGGGAATAGTCTGTCATCAAGACAGCCAGTCGCGCGCCCGCTGTAGCAGCGAGCGGCGAGGCGGCTCGCGAACACCCACGTCCTCGTGAAGGTCCGGCCGGATCTCCGCGAAGTAGTCCATTGCGAGGTCGCGGATCCGAGGTTTGCCCTCGGGAACGACGCCATGTCTCCAGCCGTAACCGCTGTGGAAGGACGTTCGCACGGCAAGGTCGGCGGAGAGCTTTGCATCCCCGACCTCGCGTGGCCTGATTAGGATCGAGCTCGCGTCCACATGAAGAGACCAGACGATCGGAAGCTGTGGATCTTCCAACTCCCACAGAAGCTGCGAGCCTGGGTCCTTCCGCCATTGGCCAAGCGGAAAGTCTTGAAGTTCGCGATCGACCGCGAGTACGACACGCTCCCGGCGGGTTGCTGTCTCCTGGAAGGCGCTAGGGACGGCCTCCAGTGCTGGCCCGTCTGGCACTACATGCTGATTCTCGCTCGGGCGGACCAGCGCGGAGAGTCCCGGATCGGTCAGAACGTCCCAGATCCCCAGGGACAGGTCGTATCGCGAGTCCAGATAGGCCGCGGCCGCGGCCAGCCTCTGGGGAGGGAGCTCCTCGTCGTCGAGAGTCACTCTCGTCACGGAGAAATCAGCGTCCACGACGATGGGCCGTTGATCACCGTACTTGGTGACGGACTCCTGCTGCTTCTCCCACTCCGCGCTCCGCTGAGGGGTCGGGCTCCAGGAGTCCGGCAACGGTTGCTGACCCGCGTGCCGCCAAGCTTGTAAGGCCTCCACGAGCTTCTCTCCGGTTGGGCAATGCGCGACGATTAACGTGGCTTCAGGCCAGAGCTGATGCAGGCTGACGAGCTCGGTTCCGCGAGGTCCCGCTCCATCATGCAACGAGACGATGACTGCTGTCGGTGAGACGCGATCCCAAGCGGTGATGGGACACGGTACTTTGACGGATGCCAGATACGAGGTTGAATGCGCGTACGTCCAGGGAGCAATGCGCGTCTCGCGGAAGTCGGAGGTGTTGAGCTCCGTAGTCTCGCCGGGGAGGATTGACTCCAGACGCGGCCTCGAGACTCGACCTCCCTTCCGGACACGAAGGCTGCCGGGCCCGCACGCAAGAATCCACGCATCGCTCCTGGTGTCCTGTCGCAGCAGCAGCTTGGCGAGTGTGCTTGCTTCTTGCCACCAATGCTCACTGGAACTCAAGGCGGATAGGATCAGATGATCTCCGTGGTCGTCGGGGATCGGGATCCTGGTGTCAATGAGGGTTTCGGGCTCTACGCGACAGACACCGCCAACGAACACGACCCGCATGGAGGGGGACTCAGCTGTCATCCTCGTTCTCGATGGCTCGACGGAGTTCTGGGTTCTCGGTTGCGGCGAGCGCCAGGCTGTGAGGATCGGTCGCGTCGGATAGCCCTCGACGTTCGATGTATCTGCGAGCTGCCTCGACGAGGCGCGCGTCGGCCGTTCGCCCGCTGGTGTCGGAAGCGTGGCCCTCCTTTCCGAGGGAGTCCAGAGTCTCGAACTCTCCATGGGGTCTTCCGTCGTCGTGGACGCGGGTCTTGCGAGGCTTGGGATCCACAATGATCGTCATCGGTGGTGGAAGAAGATCGACTTCCTCGGTGATTGTTCTCGCCATCTCGACGAGAGTGGGGTCGGCAGGGACATAAACCCGCCCATGGTCGTCGGTATTGGCGGGGTCTGATCGGACTACTCGGCCGACGATCTGCCTAAAGGAGAGAAGGGTGAGCCGGTTGGTCAGGTAGACGACGCACCGTAAGCGCCTGATGTCGACTCCCTCCGAAACCATGTTCACCGAGACAAGCCATGGCGCCTTCGACGTGCGAAAGCGTCCTATTGCGTGGACGGGGCTGGGATCACCGGGATCGTTCAGCCGCGAACAGGCGACGATGGGCCGCTCCGGCAGGAGGTGCTCGCCCATGTGCGCCGCCACCTCGTCGGCGTGGTCGCAGTCGACGCATACCACCAGCCCTCCCGCGTCGTCGTCCCCCGACCGACGCAGCGCAATGAGGTATCGATTGGCGTCCTCCAGCATAGCGTCCGCGATCGAGCCGGTCGTGACGTACTCAAGTGCTGTACGCAGCCTGAGGCGTTCGCCCTTTGTGGTTAGGTTCCGATCATCGAACGACACTCGATGGATTTCACCATCCGAGGTTCGGAAGGTCGTTTCGCCGCGTGCGTGCACGAATTGGACCGGCCGACAGGCCACATCCTCGATCGCTCGACCGTAGCTGTAGCTGTACTGAGGCGTCGCCGACCCTCCTTGTGACGGGACGAAGACGATGGGATCACGGGCCGTTCGGAATGGGGTCCCGGTCAGAGAGAGGATACTGGTTGCATATCTGCCGAAGGCTTCCTGTGCGGTCTTGCCCCATCCGCTGTCGACGCCAGCGTGGTGAACCTCATCGAATATCAAGAGTGTTCGGTGCCCGGGGTCGCTAGCGTGGGCGAGGAACATGTCGGTGGACGAAAACAGCGACTGATAGGTCGTGACGACGCCGGCCCATCGATCTCCGATGGGTTCGGTCGGACGCCAGTCTCTCGGCCCTCGGAGCGGTATCGTTGGCGCGTACTCGTCCTTGGATGATGATGCCGCAAGCCAGCCATCCGCGATTCCGAGCGATGGTACGATCACGATCACGCGAGAGATCTCTCCGTCTCGAATGAGCCGGTACGCGATCTCGAGGCCGAAGCTGGTCTTTCCCGCGCCCGGACATGCTTCGACTAGTACCGGCTCCGTGAGGATGGCCGGCATCACAGCCTGGAGAGCTTCTTCTTGCCACGTCCGCAGACCTCCGGCGCGTCGAGGGCCGAGCTGGGCCACGTCAAAGTGCTGTCGTGCGACCTCTTGCGGCTGGCTGCCTTTGCGGAGATTGCAGCTGCCACACAAGGCCTGGCAGTTGTCCGGGGCCGTGCGACCGCCCTTCGTATGCGGGTGGATGTGATCGCCGTGCATCAGGTCGAAGGGGATGTCCCTCCCGCACAGGTTGCAGACCCGTCTCTGTCGCTCCCAAGCGCGCCGAGTCTCAGCACGGCTGAACATCCTGCGGGGGTCGAGGGTTGGTTGCTCTGGCAAAGTGATCTCCGGACGATGCGTGGCGCCTTCGTGGATCTCGCATCGACGATGGTGATAGGTCAACCGGACCTACAGCGCGTACAAGGAGGCAGCGGCGTGGCACGACGGAAGGCGAAGAGGCGATCGAAGCAGAGCTGGAGCGTCGCGGGAGTAGTATCCGGCGTTGCCGCGCTCTACGTCTTTGCCCAGGTCGGGCAGAATAACGGTGTTGCGGGATTGGTTGCTGGCGTCCTGACCTTCTTCGCGGTGCGCGCAGGGATTCGTTGGCTGTCTTCGGCGAGGACCGCGCGCCCTAGTTCGCCGGGAGCGCGGGCGACGCAACCCACCTCGGCCGATGGAGTAAAGCTCAGCGGCAAGGTCGTGAGCGAACCTCAGGTCGTGCCGTGGCTCTTGGATCATTGGGACCAGGCGAACGATGAACTTGTCTCGAGGGTCGAGAACGAGATGAAGGGTTCCGGGGAATCGAACCTTCTGTATGCCCTGCGAGTTGCCGGCCCAGGCCTCCGGGCGAAGACGTTGAAGACGTTGGTTTCGCGCTGGCGGACGACGCGGTGTGGTGCGGCCGATAGTGGTTTGGATGCCGGGCGTACATCGCCGAACCATGCTCGCCTCGAGAGCTTTCTGATGGCGGGGTTCTCGGAGCGGCTGAACGAAGTGGCACAAGAGGATCTGACGAAGGCACTCGATGCCGTGGGGAAGAAGAAGAGCGAGGCTGCACGCGGTAAAGCCGCTCAGCGAGCCGCGGACAAGTACGAGGATGCGATTGCGGGGTTGGAGGAATCGGACGGCTCGATCTACACGGCTGCGGAGAAGTTCCGGGCGAAGTACAGGGAAGCTCTGGGCGAGTACCTAGACCCGTCGGGGAGCGCCGCCGCGGCCTCATTGTCACCCAATACGGCGACTTCGACAGCTTCGGGTGGTGGTCATTCGCCCCATCGGAAAGCCGATGCCGGGCGAAGTCTGGGCGGGGGCCACGTTCTGAATCCTGGAGCTCCCTTCAAGCTGACGCTCCTTGGCGTCTCACCGGAGCAGGTACAGTCGATCCGTGAGTTGCTCGAGAGCGACGAAGGAGCAGGTTGGCCGCCCCCTCTGTTTCTCAAACTCATCGATTGGGACGTTCGATGCAATGAGATCGACGAGTACGTCGCCGAGTTCAAGCCGGTGTTCGAGGCGAATATCGCGAAGCAGCAGGCCGCTTCACCCGAGTGGTCGGAGGCTTCAGAACTTGATCGAGAGGATCTGCTCTCCGAGTTTCGGCAGAAAGCTGTAGGCGAGCTGGACGTTCAGCCCTATGGCGACCTCGAGGTGTTGCTCGGAGAGAGCTCCGAGGACGTCGATCTCGACGATGCGTTGATGGAGCGGTACGGCGTAGACGCAGTCTACGCGTACGTGTCCAACTATCGGCGGGTCGGGAAAGTCCAGACGATTGCTGCAGACCACCGTGGCCGGAATGCCTTTGAGAAGCTGGTGTCAGCGGGGCTCGCAAGGAGAGGGAAGGACATTCCCATAGAGTCCGTCGCGCAGAAGCTCCGGCTAAAGGACATCCAAGAACTCATCCAGGATCTGGATCCCCCGCGGTTCCGTCGCAAGGCGGAGGCGGTCGACTTCCTCGTAGGCCGCGCGGATGCGGCGGAGCGACTAGAGAAGAAAGTTGCTTGGAGAGAGCTGTTCGAGCTTGCTCCGCTGCCACATGAGTTTTCCGAGATCGACATAGACCGCGTGTCCGCGTACTGGCGGCACGCGCGGGCAGTGGCCGACCTCTTGCAGCACACCTACATGATGGCCGCCTACTCGTTGCGTGACGTCGGGCGGGACGATGGTCGAGGGTGGGAGGTTCTTCCCGCGCCCGACGCTTGCCCAGCGTGCAAGCGGGCCGAGCAGAAGAGATACTCGAAGGGCGCGCCCCCCCCCACGCCTCTCCACGTCGGTTGTCGATGCTCCATCGTCCCCATGGCTAGATAGTCGGGGCCGAACCCGCCAAGACTACTACTGCGCGATCATCGCCTGCGCCTTGTTCCGGATCCGGATCGACTCCTTCAGGTGATCCCAGAATCGCCTGTTCTTCGGGTAGAACTTCTCGAGGAGCTGCTTTGTCCGCCCGACGTCGGTGTCGAAGAACCGACGGTACGTCAGCGCCGCCTCGCACTCTCGGACGATGTAGAGTCGACACCTCTCGGCTTTCGAAAGGAAGATGAGCGCGTTCGCCCGGAGTTCTTCCAGATGTCTGGGCACCAGGTTCTCCGGCCGGTAGCTGTCGATGATCTCCGCGACCAACGCGCCTGACTTGGCGAGCAGGAGATCATACTTGGCGATCGCTTCCCGGAGGGCCTTCGTCTTCCCCTTGATGGTGGCGAAGAATGATGGCTTCGCGAGGCACTTGGCCTCGATCACGTTAATGACCGTGTTCGTGATCCGGAGCGTCTCGCCCACCTCCACCGCCGGGTTCTTCGCGGACCGGGCCGAGGTGTAGGCGTTCCGAACCTTCTCGCTCGCCCAACCGACTGCTGGGCGGGCATCCCTCCGGTAGTTGCTACCGCTGTTGCAGCCGTCCAGTGCTTGGCGGAGCATCTCCTGCGCGCTTGGCGGAAGCTCCTCGACGGCCATCGTAGGCTGTCGCTCCAGTCGCGGGGGCGGTGTCGGTTGCGGCTCCGTCGCCTGGTTGGTGCGCGCCGAGCACGAGGCCAGGGAGACGGCGGCCAGGACCAGGAGGATGCGCCCGGCTGTCATAGCCGATCGACGGGATCTCAACACTCGCCGATCACCGCGATGGCGGGCATTCACCTGCAGTCGGTTGATGCGAAGGCGACCGTGGCGACGGCAGCTCCTGTGCAGCTCTTGGAGGTGATCACCACCAGTACCTCACCGATAACCCCGATCGTCACGTACTGACCGGCGAGCACCTCGCACTTCTTTGCCTTGTAGGTATCGATTATCATTTGCAACGTGTCGCCGGAGGCGGTGCTCCTCCTCGCCGCGAGGATGAGCTTCTCCCCGTCGAAGACTTCGAGGTCCTTCGTCGCGAAGCAGTGTCGTATCTCCGCGGCGTCGGCCGGGCTGGCGATGAGGCAAAGGGCGGCGACCAGGGGCGCCACCATACGAGCGTGGTGTTTCCCCACGTGAGGTAGCGATGGCTGGGGGGCAGTCTGAGTCGGACCAGGATTCACGCCATCACTCGCAGTCGATCGAGGCGAAGACGAGTCCGGCGACAGCAATTCCGCTGCAGCTCTTGGAGGTGACCGCCACGAACGGCTGGCCTGAGACTCCAATCGTCACGTACTGGCCGGCCAGGACATCGCAATTTCTTGCCCTGAACACCTCGATCGTCGTGTTCATCTCGTGGTCCATGACGTTGGTCCTCTCGGCCGCGGCGATGAGTTTATCGGTGTCGAACACGGCGATGTCCTTCGTCGCGAAGCACTGGCGTATCTCCACCGCAGCCACTGGCGTCGCGAGCAGGCCGAACGAGGCGACCAGGATCACCACCCGACCAGCGTGGGGTCTCCTCGCGTCGGGGAGAGAAGGACCGCGATGAGCCAGGACTGCGAGAGGGGTCACGTCATCACCCGCAACAGAGCGCCGCGTGCTGGGAGTTGAAGTCGCAGTCCTGGAGCTGGTCCCACAGCACCCCGGCAAGTTGAAGGTGGAGCTGTCCGGTCACGCAGGTCTTGCCAACGCTGGCGCAGATCTGATGGCCGGTGCCGCTGAGGAAGGAGCTGAAGCCGGCGGCGACGATCTCGCAGTCGTAGGTGGCCGGATCTCCGGGGTCGCCTTGGGGGCCAGGATCTCCCTGCGGGCCCGGATCACCCGGCGATCCTGGTTGGCCGTCCACTCCATCGGCACCCGGTGGTCCTTGGAGTCCCAGCGCGACCGGATCCAACTAGACTTCGGACAGCTTGCACTCCGAACGAAGCCGGATCGGAGTCCCATCCCTCACCTCGCCCGTCTTCTTCGAGACCTTGCCGCAGGGTAGGAGGGCATCGGCCTCCACGGGCATGAAGAGGCCGAGGCTGGCGACGGTGATCAGGAGAACGACGTGGCGGCGCATGCGATCCCTTCCTTGTCCGAGTGATATTGCAGATGTTACTTATAGTATGGAGACTGATAGTCGGTCAATTCTGGAATTCAATGGGGATCCTAGAGAGATTCGGGCAGAGGCTCCGGGACCTGCGCCAGGAGCGGGGCTGGTCGGAGGAGGACCTGGCCGAGCGCTGGGGCGTAGATGCCACGCGGGTGACCGCAGTCGAAGCTGGGCAGGAGGAGGTCCGTATCCTCGACCTCGATCGGATCGCCCAGGTCTTCGAGCTGTCCATCGCGGATCTACTGGACGGGACCGAGTCGACCGACGAGTAATCCGAACCTCGGGAGAGTTACTCATCGAGTGTAGACTCAACGAGTGGAGACCGTCAGTCTCCTACGGGTGGACATCCGAAAGCGCTTCGGTGACCGTGTGCGCGAACTCAGGTCGGCCCAGGGCTACTCCCAGGAGAGCTTCGCGGCGGAGTGCGATCTGCATCGCGCTTACGTCGGCGGCATCGAGACTGGTCGACGCAATGTCAGCCTGGTCAACATCGAGAAGATCGCGAAGGCTCTCGGCGTACCCATACGCGACTTGTTTCCGCAGGGCGCGAGCAGAAAACGAAAATCCGGGCGACGGTAGAACCCGCGCGGGACTGGCGGCGCGAGGCCTTTCTTCTTGCCCTCCCTTTGGCTTCGAGGAGGCGGGGCGTGTACTTCCACATCACACGGCACGGCCGGCGAGAGGTCGTGGACGCTGATCTCAGGTAACTGTCAGCGCTACCCCGTCTGGCCGCGCGGCGCACGATCCCCGATGATGCGCGAGACGCGCAATGGAGACGGGATCAGTTCGACAGGAGGTCACGCGGAAGCGTGACGGTGCCCGGGTTGGCGATGGCCCGCCGCGT